>NZ_JBSSEP010000010.1:0-232201 GCF_054061835.1 Pseudomonas sp. TE12234 | reverse complement strand
ACGGCATCAGCGTACAGTTGATATCGATGTGAGGCTGCGCCTTGGCGGCGCGCTCGGCCTGGGCGGCCAGATCAAGCCAGGCCAGTTGCTCTGCGCTCATAGGGAGAATTCCTTGTCGGTGACCTGCCGCCGCGTCAGTTCGGCGTTCAGGTTATCCAGCCGTTGCCTGGGCGATAGGCTGGGCTCGGTCAACATGTTTCGGTAAAAAGCGTGAGTCGGAGCATCGGGAAAGTCGGTGCCCAGCACAGCCTGGAAGCGAGCCCAGATTAGGACCTCATCGATGGCGCTGTAACCGTGACGGCCGGCACGCTGCTGGCAGTGCAACGCCCACGCTTGCAATGCCCCGGCGTCCAGCCCTTGCAGGTGTTCGGGAAAGTAGTGCTGACCGTGTTCAATCACCTGTTGAACGACGTGCTGACGCTGGACGCCGCCCAAGTGCTCCAGCTGATGCCCGGACAGCAACAGCCAGGGCTCTTGCCCGTAGCGTGCAGCGGGTTGATCGGGATTTTCCTGGCGGATCTCCAGGTCCGGGAGGCGGATCAGTCGTACAGGTCCCATCAAGCGATCACGCTCGCATGCGGGCAACGAGGTTAGCCACAAGGCCGCGATCCGGGGGTCGTGGTATCGGAACAGGACCGTGACATCCCCTTCGACACGAACGTGAATCAGGCTGCGCAAATGTCCAAGCACAACCTCTTCTTGCGCCTCTGATTCCAGCCAGATCCCGCAGGTCGCGCTCCACTCCTGAAAAAATCGCTGGGCCAGCGGGCTGTCGGGAGACACAGGCACCAGGACCGGCCCGACTTCCTCCAACGGGCCATAAGCGGTGTTGCGGTAGAGTGAGCGGAACGTCGTGCTCTCCAGCTCAAACAGACGCTCGGGCAGACGTTCAATACGGGTTCGATCCAGCAGCAGATAAGCCTGACTCATGTCGGTTTCTCCGCCAGCTTTTGACACACGGCGCAAATCGGTGCGGCCATCTGCGCCGCCTGAGCCAATGCCCGTTTTTGCGCGGCCAATGATAGCGCCAGCTGTTGTGGCGCTACGGGGAGTAATGAGCCAGCCGCCTGCGGTGCTATCCCGGGTACCGGCACACCGCCTTCCACAAGGGCTACGCTGCTGAAAATCCCGGCGGAGTTGATGATCAGGTGATGGCCGCCGGCCGCGAGCGTCAGGCTGGCCCCCGCATCAATTACCACGTTGTTGGCGGTGACACGGGCCTGCGACCCGCCCTGAATCACCCAGGCGCCTTCTGCGGTCGTGCTGCTGTTGCCGGTGATGTTGATCCGCTCATCGCCGCCGACCACCGTATTGCGCGTACCTTGGGTGGTGTGTGACTCGTCGCCCTTGATCAGGCAGGTGCTGTGATTATCCACCTGTTCAATACGGTTGCGGCCAATCCGGGCGTTGCTGTCATTGAGAACCAATTGCTCGAAGTCACGCTGCGCCCGCAGGTAGATTTTTTCCTGCCCGGCGCGGTCTTCAAGCAACAGCTCGTTGTACCCACCGGTTTGCGGGGAGCTGTAGCTGCGCAATACGGTTTTGGTTTTGTGCTGGGGCAGTGGGTAGGGCGCCGAATTGACCTTGTTCATCACGCAACCGGTAATGAGCGGATGATCGGGATTGCCCTCCAGAAAGGTGACGACGACTTCCATGCCGATACGCGGAATGGTCACGGAACCGAAATTTTCCCCGGCCCAGTTACTGGATACCCGCACCCAGCAACTGCTTCTTTCACTGTTGAGTTCAGCCCGGTCCCAATGGAATTCGACTTTGACCCGACCATATTCGTCGCAATAGATCTCCTCGCCGACAGGCCCGGTCACGCGGGCAGTCTGACTGACCAATGGAGTTTTTCGCGTACGCATCGGCGGTCGGTAAAACACATCCCATGGAATGACGCTGAAGCTGTTGCAATAGCCCTGGGTAAAGCCGTCCTCGGGCTGGACGTCGCTGGTGATCGCCTCTTCCATTGACTGCGGCTGCTTTCCAACGTGTGTCACGCTGAGCAACAGCCACAGACCGTTGCAGCGTTCACGGGGATGCTCGGTCAGGGTAAAAAAGTGACCACTGCGCAGCGTCGGTTGATCGCTCTTGCCCTCGAACAACCGGTAATCGACACGGTGCCGCTCCAGGGCCTGGCGAGCCAGTTGGTCGCCATGCTTCTCGTTTTTTATCAGTACGGGGTAGCGATAGTCCTCGAGTCTGGGGCTGAACTCGGCAGTGACACGGTTTTCCAGCAACACACTCGGGCGCTGGAAGTCATAGTGCCGGCGCGTGGTGGTGCTGGTACGGCTGCGATAGCTCATGGAAAACCGGTTGACCACAGGCTGGTCCGCCACCATGCCGGAGTCTTGTAGATAAGGCGTATCGGCCAGTGTCGGGAACCAGGTCTGATCGTCGGTGAACACCAGAAAATGACCGTCCGGCGAATGCTGGAAATGCCACGCGATACCGTCCTCGGCGCACAGACGCTGGAGGAACTCGAAATTATTTTCCCCGTATTGAGTGCAGTATTCGCGCTCCGGGCTGGTGCTGACATGGAAGGTATACGCATCGGCCTGAATGCCGTGTCCCTTGAGCACCTGAGCGATGATTTGCGGCACCGTCAGCTTCTGGAAAATCCGTTGGTCGTAGCTGAACTGCAGATAGTGCAGCGCCGGGACGAGGCACAGGTGGTAATGGGTCAGGCGTCTGCCGGTTTCACCGACGACCACCTCTTCGATGTGGCCATGAAGACCTTCGCCATTGAGACCGAACTGGAGGAATGCGGGTTGACCGAGCAGACTCTCCAGATCGACATTCGGGTTTTCGCTGACCAGTTCAATCCGGATGGCATACAGATCGCTAATGGCCTCGACACCATCAAAGGCGAGTACTTTGAAATCGTTGCGAAATGCGGGAGTGTGCAGCGCAAAATGCGCCGTATTGGCCGACCTGGACATACGCTTATCCCTTATAAAGCGCGATGTGCAAACCGTCCCTGGTTGTGCACGCGAAAATTGGCGGGCACGTTAGCAATGGGGCAAAACGATTAATGTAGGAAGGGTCTTGGAATACGGTCAGACCGTTCCGCTTTGCTAAAGCTGGGCGATTAGCAAGAGAAGGAATGATCCGGACTGCTCAAGAAATGGCATGACAAGCCCGGAGCAAAACCCCGGGCCTGCTCATATTTACGCCGTCTTACGGAACACAAACACCAAACCGACAATGATCAGCAACATGCCGAGCATGCTCAGCGGTGCCAGGCGGTTGCCGAAAAACAGATAGTCCATCACCGCCGTCACCGCTGGCACCAGGTAAAACAGACTGGTGACATTCACCAGGTTGCCCCGGGCGATCAAGCGGTAGAGCAGCAACGTTGCCAATACCGAGACCACCAGGCCCATCCACAGCACTGGCACGATGAACCCGCTGCTGTGCTCGAAGTGGAACGGCTGGAACGGCACAAAGACCCCGCAGAGCAGTAATCCGGCGAGGTACTGCACCGGCAGCGTGCCGAGGGGATTGTCGGTGATGCGCTTTTGCATGATCGAGCCGAAGGTCATGCTCACCAGCGCCAGCAACCCGAAGAGCATGCCGGCCAGCGACATGCCCGCCAGGCCGATGCCCTGGTAGACCACCATGATCAACCCGGCGAGACCAAGCGACAGGCCGAACATCCGGCTGGCCGAGCGCTGACGCTCCATGATCACCACGGTGAGAATGGGTTGCACGCCCATGATGGTCGCCATCACTCCCGGGGTGACTTTCAGGTCGAGGGCCAGCAGATAGAAAATCTGATAAGCCCCCAGCAACACCACCCCGGTGGCCATGGCATACAGCATCGGCTTGCCGCCCTTGGGCAACTTCAGCTGGAGCAAGGGCACCAGCAGGATCAAGCCGCCCAAGGCAATGACAAAGCGCATGAACAGAAAGGCAAAGGGCGATGCGTGAGCCAGCCCCCATTTGGAGAAGATCGCCCCGCTGCTCCACAGCAGGACGAACAGACTCGTGGAAGCCGCCGCGAGCGCGGACTTTTTCGAGAGGACAAACATGAATACCACCTGTAGTCAGGCAAAAAGCCAATTCAGCCGTAGCTGAAATTCAGTTGTTTTTTCAGGCAGGCAGAGGGGAGCAGCAGAAAACGCTGATCAGCCCGAAATGCCAACACCTGGCGGCGAGACCACCGCGCACACTGGCGTGCGACTGACAGGAGGGGGGTAATGACTGATCTGCCCCGGCTGCTGAATCCCGCACGGCACGACGCCAGCGTTGACCGCTGAATCGACTACCGCGTTGATGAGGGATGCAGGCATGGGCTGATCTTTTCTTGAGGGGTGAACAAGTGAGTGTTGAAACTCACGGTGCGCCGACTATAACCAGCGCGAGACATCAATTGCAATAAGTTGCGTTGAAGGTAAAGCGTCGAGGTTGTCGTCCGAACCTCTTGGATTTTTCCACTTGGTATTGGTGAAACGAGCGATCCCTGCAGGAGCCGATTTGCCGGCTCCTGCAGGTTCATTCAACCAAACAGCCAATAACCCAACAATGTCAGCACCACCACCGCCAACACCGGGCGCAGCACTCGGTAGGCCTTGGGATTGCGGCGCTTCCACTGCTTGACCGCACCGCTGAATTTGTCACTGAAGTTCTTGCTCCAGGCGTAGGCCTTGTTGATCCCGCCGACGCGCTCGTCGTCAAGGTTCTGCGGCGCGGTTGCCCGCCCCAGCAGGCCGCTGATCGAACGGTTGATACGGGTCATCAGACGGTTGCTCAGCGGTCGCTCGATGTCGCAGAACAGAATGACGCGAGTCTTCTCGGTTTCGTTCTTGACCCAGTGCACGTAGGTTTCATCGAACATCACGTCTTCACCGTCGCGCCAGGCGTACACCTGACCGTCAACGAAAATGCGGCAATCGTCGGAGTTCGGCGTGGACAGGCCGAGGTGATAACGCAGGGAACCGGCGAACGGGTCGCGATGCGGATTGAGGTGACTGCCGCCCGGCAACAGCGCAAACATCGCGCCCTTGACGTTGGGAATGCGGCTGACCAGCTCAACGGTTTTCGGACACAGGAGTTCGGCCGACGGCAACGGCTTGTCGTACCACTTGAGGTAGAAACGCTTCCAGCCTTTTTTGAAGAACGAACCGAAACCGGCGTCGTTGTTCTTCTCGGCGGCGCGAATGTAGCCCTCGTCGAACAGGTGCATCGCTTCGTCGCGAATGACTTCCCAGTTGTCCTTGAGCACATCCAGTTCAGGGAACTTGCTGCGATCCAGGTAAGGTTTCGACGGTACGCCGGAGAACAGGTACATCAGGGCGTTGTAGGGTGCGAACAGCGCCGAATGATTGACGAACTGACGCAACACCGGCAACCGTGCCTTGCCACGCAAATGCACATAGAGGGTGCTACCCAGAAACAGCAGCAACAATGACGCTTTCGCGGCAAAGGAAAAGGTCATCAACAACTCCTTGGAAATAGACACTCTTGCACAACGCCCTTCACCCGGCGCGGCAGTCGGCATGATAAACATTACCGACCTCGGTAAACACCCGCGGGATTCGACATTCAGTGTTTAGGATTGCGCAATAAATGCCTTATTTAGCACAAGCCACTTGAACATTCGCTGACCTGAATCAGCCTCCCGCGATGTTCGGAAGCGCGTCCCTGCGGCACAACCATCCGGCGCCAGGCGGTTACTGCTGATTTTCCTGCTCGGTGAACAGATCGCTGAACAGCATGCTCGACAGGTAACGCTCACCGGAATCCGGCAGGATCACCACAATGGTCTTGCCCTGCATTTCCGGGGTTTCGGCCAACCGGACGGCCACCGCCATCGCGGCTCCGCAGGAAATCCCGCACAAAATCCCTTCTTCCTGCATCAAGCGCAGGGCCATGGCCTTGGATTCCTCGTCACTGACCAACTCCACCCGGTCGACCATTGACAGGTCCAGGTTCTTCGGCACAAAACCGGCACCAATGCCCTGGATCTTGTGCGGGCTCGGCTTGATCTCTTCACCGGCCAGCGCCTGGCTGATCACCGGCGACACCACCGGCTCCACCGCGACCGAGATGATCGGTTTGCCCTGGGTATTCTTGATATACCGCGAAACGCCAGTGATGGTTCCACCGGTTCCGACGCCTGCCACCAACACATCGACAGCACCGTCGGTATCGTTCCAGATTTCCGGGCCGGTGGTTTTTTCATGGATGGCCGGGTTGGCCGGGTTTTCGAACTGCGCCGGCATGAAATATTTCGACGGATCGCTAGCCACTATTTCGCCAGCTTTCTCGATGGCGCCTTTCATGCCCTTGGCGGGCTCGGTCAGCACCAGTTCGGCACCCAGCGCCTTGAGCACCTTGCGACGCTCGATACTCATGGACGCCGGCATGGTCAGCATCAATTTATAACCACGGGCCGCGGCAACGAAGGCCAGGCCAATGCCGGTGTTACCGGAGGTCGGTTCGACGATGGTCATGCCAGGCTTGAGTTTGCCGGTGCTTTCGGCGTCCCAGATCATGTTCGCGCCAATGCGGCACTTGACCGAATAACCGGGGTTGCGCCCTTCGATCTTGGCCAGGATGGTCACACCGCGCGGGGCGATACGGTTGATCTGTACCAGCGGCGTATTGCCGATGGAATGGGCGTTGTCAGCGAAAATGCGGCTCATGACTGGGTCCTTACTACAGCATTTGATAAGCGCACAAAGGTATGCCTGTTGGTCGTGGGCGTCCAGTCAGGCGAACGTCCGCGGGCCACCGCAGTCAATCGCTATAGATCGCCAGAGAATTGCCATCATGAAACGTCGATACAGCTGGCCCTTGTGGACCTTCGCAGGCCTTGTCGTGCTGCTGGTTGCCCTGCACATCGCCCTGCCCTACCTGGTGCGCGATTACCTCAATGACAAGTTGGCGGACATGGGCGATTACCGCGGTCAGATCGCTGACGTCGACCTGGCCTTATGGCGGGGCGCCTACAAAATCAACGGTCTGAAAATCGTCAAAGTCGACGGCAAGGTGCCAGTGCCGTTCGTCAATGCACCGTTGATCGACCTCTCGGTCAGTTGGCATTCGCTCTGGTACGACCATGCGGTGGTCGCACGGGTGCAGTTCATCAACCCTGAGGTGAACTTCGTCGATGGCGGAGCCAACAAGCAGAACTCCCAAACGGGTCGAGGCACCGACTGGCGCGCCCAACTGGGCAAACTGCTGCCGATCACATTGAACGAAGTGCGAATTGACGATGGCAAGATCAGCTTCCGCAACTTCAATTCCAAGCCACCGGTGAACATGGATGCCACCAAGGTCAATGCCAGCATCTACAACCTGACCAACGTGGTGGATACCAAAGGCAAACGCGACGCCCGCTTCGAAGGAAAAGCCCTGTTGCTGGGGCAAGCGCCACTGGAGACCAGCGCAACCTTCGACCCCTTGAGCAATTTCGAAAACTTCGAATTTCGCCTGCGGGCCAAGGACATCGAACTCAGACGCATGAACGACTTCGCTTCGGCCTACGGCAAGTTCGATTTCAACGCCGGCCATGGCGATGTGGTCATCGAAGCGCAGGCCAAAAACGCCAAATTGACGGGCTATATCAAACCGCTGCTCAGGGATGTCGACGTGTTCAACTGGCAGCAGGACGTCGAAAACAAGGACAAAGGGATTTTCCGCTCTATTTGGGAGGCCATTGTCGGTGGTTCCGAGACCGTGCTGAAAAACCAGGGCAAGAACCAGTTTGCCACCCGGGTTGAACTCAGTGGCAACGTACATCAGCAAGATGTCAGCGCTTTTCAGGCTTTTTTGCAGATTTTACGTAATGGATTCATTCAGGCATTCAACGCCCGCTATGAAAGACCCAAGCCGGACGCCGGTTGATATCCGGAAATCGATGGTGAATAGAGACGCCTGGCTTACACCGCGACCAGGTCACGATGTGACGCTCCATTCAGAGACTGAATAAGCCGTCTGCGTTCACAGTTGACCGGGCACCGCGTTATAGTCGGGGCTGACCATTTATTGCGCCCCGCCCTGCCTCGTTCAGGTCGGCGTTACCGTTCGAGGATTAGCAGATGAAGTTCGAAGGCACCCAGGCCTACGTCGCCACCGATGACCTGAAGCTGGCGGTCAATGCCGCCATCACCCTGGAGCGGCCATTGCTGGTCAAGGGCGAACCGGGCACCGGCAAGACCATGCTCGCCGAGCAACTGGCCGAATCCTTTGGCGCCAAGCTGATTACCTGGCACATCAAGTCCACCACCAAGGCTCATCAGGGCCTCTACGAGTACGACGCGGTCAGCCGCCTGCGTGACTCGCAACTGGGCGTGGACAAGGTCCACGACGTGCGCAACTACCTGAAAAAGGGCAAGCTCTGGGAAGCCTTCGAATCCGAAGAGCGGGTGATCCTGCTGATCGACGAAATCGACAAGGCCGACATCGAGTTCCCTAACGACCTGCTGCAAGAACTCGACAAGATGGAATTCTACGTTTACGAGATCGACGAGACGATCAAGGCCAAGAAACGCCCGATCATCATCATTACCTCCAACAACGAAAAAGAACTGCCGGACGCCTTCCTGCGCCGCTGCTTCTTCCACTACATCGCCTTCCCTGACCGCGTCACGCTGCAGAAAATCGTTGATGTGCACTACCCGGACATCAAGAAAGACCTGGTCAGCGAAGCCCTCGACGTGTTCTTCGATGTGCGCAAGGTGCCAGGCCTGAAGAAGAAGCCATCGACCTCCGAACTGGTGGATTGGCTGAAACTGCTGATGGCCGACAACATCGGTGAAGCCGTGCTGCGCGAACGCGATCCGACCAAGGCCATCCCGCCGCTGGCCGGTGCCTTGGTGAAAAACGAACAGGACGTGCAACTGCTTGAGCGCCTGGCGTTCATGAGCCGTCGCGGCAGTCGTTGATCATCTGGGGCAAATGCCATGCTGCTCAATCTGTTCAATGAAATGCGCGCAGCCAAGGTCCCGGTCTCGGTGCGCGAACTGCTGGACCTGATCAACGCGCTGAAACAGCGCGTGACCTTCGCCGACATGGACGAGTTCTATTACTTGTCCCGGGCGATTCTGGTGAAAGACGAAAAGCATTTCGACAAGTTCGACCGGGCCTTCGGGGCGTACTTCAACGGCCTGGAAAAACTCGACGACCATTTGCAGGCCCTGATCCCCGAAGACTGGCTGCGCAAGGAATTCGAACGTTCCCTGACCGATGAAGAGCGGGCGGCGATTCAGTCCCTCGGCGGTCTGGACAAGCTGATCGAAGAGTTCAAGAAGCGCCTGGAAGAACAGAAGGAACGCCATGCCGGCGGTAACAAGTGGATCGGCACCGGCGGCACCAGCCCGTTCGGCTCCGGCGGTTTCAACCCGGAAGGCATTCGGGTCGGCGATGCCGGCAAGCGCCAGGGCAAGGCGGTCAAGGTCTGGGATCAACGCGAATACAAGAACCTCGACGATTCGGTGGAACTGGGCACGCGCAATATCAAGGTCGCCCTGCGCCGCCTGCGCAAGTTCGCCCGTCAGGGTGCAGCGGAAGAACTGGACATCGATGGCACCATCGATCACACCGCCAAGGACGCCGGCCTGCTGAACATCCAGATGCGTCCAGAGCGGCGCAATACAGTGAAGTTGTTGCTGCTGTTCGACATCGGCGGTTCGATGGACGCCCATGTGAAAGTCTGCGAGGAGCTGTTCTCGGCCTGCAAGACCGAGTTCAAGCATCTGGAGTACTACTACTTCCACAACTTCATTTATGAATCGGTGTGGAAGAACAACATGCGCCGCACTTCCGAGCGCACTTCGACCCAGGACCTGCTGCACAAGTACGGCGCCGACTACAAAGTGATCTTCATCGGTGACGCTGCCATGGCGCCCTACGAAATCACCCAGCCCGGCGGCAGCGTCGAGCACTGGAACGAAGAAGCCGGCTACGTGTGGATGCAGCGGTTCAAGGAGAAGTTCAAGAAGCTCATCTGGATCAACCCGTATCCGAAAGACACTTGGGGCTACACCTCCTCGACCAACATTGTGCGGGACTTGATCGAGGACCAGATGTATCCGCTGACCCTTCGCGGGTTGGAGGAAGGGATGCGGTTTCTGTCCAAGTAATCCCGTTGTTCTGCAGGAGCTGGCTTGCCAGCTCCTGCAAGGGTCAACTGAACCGGCTCAAATACTCGACCTGCTCGCGATGCGCCACGTCCTGCACCACCGGCCGCAACCGCACCTTCGCCCCCGGCAGACACTGCGCCAGCCGCGCCAGTGCCAATGGCGTCAACGCCCCCAATCGTGGATAGCCGCCAATGGTCTGCCGATCATTGAGCAGCACGATCGGCTGCCCGTCCGGTGGCACCTGGACGGCGCCCAGCGGGATGCCTTCGGAAATCATCGGCTTGCCCTGGTACTGCAGCGGCGTGCCCAACAGGCGAATGCCCATCCGGTCGGCGCGACTGTCGAGGTGCCATGGGTTGTTGAACGCATCGAACAGGCTCTGGCCACTGAACTCGCCGATTTGCGCCCCCAGCACCAGGTCGAGCGGCGCCTCCAGCTGCAGATCCGGACGCTGCTCCGCCGACAATTCCCGCAGCAGCATCACCGAGTTGCCCGAATAGCTCAGCGACTGCCCCTTGCCCAACGGCCGGCCCATGCCATCCAGGCCACCGAGCGCTTCGCGCACCACCGTCGCGCTGCTACCCAACACCTTCGGCGCATCAAACCCGCCCGGCGCGGCCAGATAGGCCCGGGCACCGAGCAACGGCTGGGTGAATTGCAGCCGTTGACCTTTGTGCAGCCTGAAGCTGCGCCACGGCGCCAGCGCCTCACCGTCCAGCTGCGCGCCAAGATCGGCACCCGCCAGCGCCAGCACGCAATCATCCTCGGCCACCACTGTGAACCCGCCGAGGGTGATTTCGATCACCGGTGCATCCAGCCTGTTGCCCAGCAGCCAATTGGCCCAGGACAGCGAACGCCAATCCAGCCCGCCGCCCTGGGTCACGCCCAGGTGCCGCACGCCAAAGCGCCCGGCATCCTGCAACAGGCACAACGGCGTACTGGCTTCAATCGTCAGACGGCTCATGCCTGGCCCTCCAGTGGCGTGTCATCACCGCCCAGGTTGATGAACTCGGCGTGCCCCACCGCTTCGAAACGCACGGTGTCGCCCGGCTGCATCAGGCTGTAGCCGTCGCGGTGGCGGTCGAACAGCTTGGCCGGCGTGCGACCGATCAGGTTCCAGCCCCCTGGCGACACCACCGGATAGGCCGCCGTTTGCCGTTCAGCGATGCCAACACTGCCAGCGGCGACCTTGTTGCGTGGTGTGTTCAGACGTGGCGCGGCCAGCACCTCCTCCACCAGTCCCATGAAGGCGAAACCCGGCGCGAAACCCAGAGCGAACACCTGATATTCACGCTCGCTGTGCCGACGGATCACCTCTGCCACCGTCAACCCGCTGCGCTGTGCCAACAGGCTCAGCTCCGGGCCGACGCTCAAGTCGTACCAGACGGGCAGGACATGACAGGCGCCGTGGGTTCGCGCGTTGGGCGACAGATCGATCAAGGCCTCGGCAATCAACTCCCGTGCCTGGGCCGGACTCATCGCGGCAAGGTCGTAATGCACCATCAACGTGGTGTACGACGGTACCAGATCGATCAGATGTTCACCGAAAGCGCGGCGCAGACCTTCGCTGGCAGCGAGCATCCACGGCATGTTGGCTTCGGCGATTTCATCGAACAGACGCACCATCAAGCAATCCAGCGCGACCACTTCCACCCGCAGTTTCATGACGCGCTCTGCTGATTCAAGGCCTCGCGAATGCGCTGCACGGCGGCCACCGAACTGGCGTTGTCGCCGTGCACGCACAGAGTATTGGCCTGCAAATGCAAGGCGCTGCCGTCACTGGCGGTGAGGTGGTCGCCGCGGGCAATGATCAACGCCTGTTCGATGATTTTCTCCGGATCGTGGTGCACGGCGCCCGGCAGTTGCCGTGATACCAACATGCCGGCGCTGTCGTAAGCGCGATCGGCAAAGGCTTCGAACCACAGGGTCACGCCGTATTCATCGCCCATCCGCTGCGCAGCGCTGTTGTCGCGGGTGGCCATCAACATCAACGGCAAGCTGCGGTCATAAGCGGCCACGGCCTGCAACACCGCACGCAATTGCGCCGGGTTGGCCATCATGTCGTTGTACATCGCGCCGTGGGGTTTGACGTAACTGACCCGACCACCCTGCGCCCGGCAAATGCCGTCGAGGGCGCCGATCTGGTAATGCAGGATGTCCTGGAGTTCCTGAGCAGCGTAGGCCATGGAGCGGCGGCCGAAGCCCACCAGGTCCTGATAGGCGGGATGGGCGCCGATCCGTACGCCATGGCTGAGGGCCAGGCTGACGGTCTTGCGCATGATGCTCGGGTCGCCGGCATGGAAGCCGCAGGCGATGTTGGCGCAATCGATAAAGGGCATGACCTCGGCGTCCAGACCCATGGTCCAGTTGCCGAAACTCTCGCCGATGTCGCAGTTCAATAGCAGGCGGCTCACGGTGAACACTCCTGTAGGCATTATTCTTTTTAGCTGCGGGACATATCTGTAAGGCAGGCCCGCAGATTATCAGTTACCGGGCGTCGAGTTGCTTGCCACGGGTTTCCGGCAAACTCAGGGCCGCGAGGATCACCACGCCGTAGGAAACCGCCGCGAAGGCGCCGATTCCCACACTCAGCGGCACTTTCTGGCTGAGCAAACCGATCAGCAGCGGAAACAATGCCGCCAGCGCCCGGCCGATGTTGTAGCAAAAGCCCTGGCCTGAACCGCGAATCCGCGTCGGGAACAATTCGGTCAGGAAAGCGCCCATACCGCTGAAGATGCCTGAGGCGAAGAAACCCAGCGGGAAGCCAAGCCAGAGCATCACACCGTTGCTGACCGGCAGTTGGGTGTAGAGCAACACAATGGTGAAGGAGCCGACCGCGAACAGGATGAAATTCTTTTTGCGGCCGAGGATGTCGGTCAAGTAGGCACTGATGACGTACCCCACGTAGGACCCGACGATCACCATCGCCAGATAACCGCTCGTATTGAGTACGCTCAAACCGCGTTCGTTCTTTAGAAAGGTCGGCAACCAGGACGTGATCGCGTAGTAGCCACCCAACGCGCCGGTGGTCAGCAGCGAAGCGCGAATCGTGGTGAAGAGCATGCCGGGGGCGAAGATCTCGTAGAACTTCGACGGATTGCTCGGCTCCTGCCTGGCTTTGGCTTCGCGGTAGATTTCCGGGTCCTTGACCAGACGACGGACGAAGATCACGAAAATCGCCGGCACGATGCCAAGAATGAACAGCGCACGCCAGGCATCTTCGGCAGGCAACACCGAGAACAGCAGCGCATAGAGGATTGCCGTCAGCCCCCAACCCAGCGCCCAGCCGGATTGCACCATGCCGACGGCCTTGCCGCGATCCTGGGCGCGGATGACCTCACCCATCAGGACCGCGCCAGCCGTCCACTCACCACCGAAACCGAAGCCCATCAGGGTACGAGCAATCAACAGCTGTTCGTAGTTCTGGGCAAAACCGCAGAGGAAGGTAAAGAAGGCAAACCACAACACCGTCAATTGCAAGGTACGCACGCGGCCGATGCGGTCGGAGAGAATGCCGGCCACCCATCCACCGATGGCCGAAGCGATCAAGGTGCTGGTGTGAATCAGCCCGGCCTGCCCGGTGGTGATGCCCCACATGGCAATCAGGGTCGGCACCACGAAGCTGAGCATCTGGGTGTCCATGCCGTCCAGGCCATAGCCGATCTTGCAGCTCCAGAAGGTGCGACGTTCTTGCTGATTGATGTTGCGATACCAATCGAAAGGTCCCGGACGCGCCGTGGCTTTCGCGATGAAGGGGGTGTCTGGCGCACTCATGGCAAATCTCCGCGCTGATTTTATTGGTATTGTTCTGAGCCCCGACGACGCCTATCGTGGGAACCGGATGCGTCGATTTTTGGGCTGCTTGCCCTGTGGCGTCCAACTAATAAAAACCCGCCCTAGACATAAGAAATCTTTATCCCCCCGAGCCAATCCCATGAACCTGAAGTTTCTCGAGACCTTCGTCTGGGTCGCCCGACTCAAGAGCTTTCGCCTGACCGCCGACAAACTCTTCACCACCCAGGCGTCAATCTCCAGCCGCATCGCCGTGCTCGAAGGCGAGCTTGGGGTAAAGCTGTTTCTGCGAGATTCCCGTGGCGTGAGCCTGACGCCGGAAGGCTTGAAGGTGCTCGATTATGCCGAGCAGATGATGGACACCATGCAGGCGCTGCGGCAGTCGATCGAGAACCGTTCGAGCAAGGCCGGACGCGTGCGCATCGGTGTGATGGACACGGTCATCCACACCTGGCTCAGCCCGTTGGTGGCCCAAATGACCGATCACTATCCCCTGGTGGAGATCGAGCTGGTGGCCGATACCTCGCTGAACCTCTGCGATCAGCTGCAAACAGGCTTTCTCGATGTGATCCTGCAAACCGACCTGTTGCGCCAGGAAAGCGTCCGCAGCCTGGAACTGGCCAGCCATCCCATGGGCTGGATCGTCGCCAGTAATTCCCTCTATAACCGTGAGTATTCAGGCGTCGCCGATCTGGCGAATGAACGGATCATCACCTACTCGAAAAACTCTCATCCGCACCAGGAAGTGCTCGCGCTGATGCAGGCCAATGGCGTCATGGCGCCACGGCTCAACTGCGTTAACTCGGTATCGGCGATTACCCGATTGTTGCGCGATGGTTTCGGGATTGGTGCATTGCCGCCAGTGCTGGTGGCCGAGGAACTGGCGCGTGGGGAATTGACCTTGCTGGCCATCGACCAGCGCCCGCCGAACCTGCAGGTGGTGGTGTCGTGGCGGGTCGGGGTGGAGTGGGTCGAAGAGATTGTGGCGTTGTGTCAGCAGGTGCTGGAGGGGTATGCGCGCAGGGTGGGAGAAAGCTACATCGTATTGGCGGTCTAACAAATCTTGTGGCGAGGTCGCTGGCTTCCCCGCCACAAGGGCCGTGTTTACAACCCGCGCAAATCCCGTTCCTCGATCGGCCGACTCTGGCGCAGGCGCTTGCCGCCCAGCACCACCCAGTCAATCAGTCGGAACAGGCATTCCAGGCCGAACGACAGCAACATCGCGCCGCTCATGCCCCAGATCATCGCTTCCGGCGTCAACAGGATCTGGTAGCCGTAGCCATTCCAGGTTTCCTTGCGAATATCCGGATCGGCGGCCAGTACCACTTGCAGGAACCGGATGTACCAGGGGCCCTGCATCGCCTGGAACTGCTTGTCCAGCGCCAGCTGACGGGTCAGCAGGTTGCTCAGGCTGTCGGCGTCGCTGCGGAAAATCGGGTCTTCGCTGGCACGATAATGGGCCACCAGGGCCTGCATATCGCCCTTGAAGAACTGATTGGCCGTGCCCTGAAAGCCGCTCAGGCTGGCCTGCGCTTCAATCAGATGGGCCTCCACCCGCTTGGCGTAATCATTGATGAACCCCGGCACCTGGACACCGATCAACAGGCCCGCCGCGAACAACACCAGCCGTAGATAACTGAGCAACATGGGGAAGAATCCTTATTCGGTCCTGCCCTGGCTGACGCATTCGCCGCGTCGCCACAGGCTCCATTGGCCCGGTTCGTAGCGGGTCCAGGTTTCGTTTTCGGTCAAGGGTTCGGTGGCGATCACCGTCACCACGTCGTTGGGGGTGGTTTCGGCCTGGAAGTCGACGATGACGTCGACGTCCTTCAGGCGCGCCGGGCCGAACGGGGCACGACGGGTGATCTGCGCCAATTTGGTCGAGCAATAGCAGAACAGCCAATCGCCGTCGCTGAGCAGGCAGTTGAACACGCCTTTGCTGCGGTATTCGGCACACGCGGCCACCAGGTCGGGCAGCAGTTCCTCGACCTCGACCGGCTCGGGGAACGCCGCCCGAACACGGTTGAGCAAATCGCAGAACGCCGCTTCGCTGTCGGTATCGCCCACCGGACGGTAGAAACTGGCGCCCGGTTGAAAGTCCGCCAGCTGGCCGTTATGGGCAAAACACCAGTTACGGCCCCACAGCTCGCGCACGAAAGGATGGGTATTGGAGAGGCAGACCTTGCCGACGTTGGCCTGGCGGATGTGCCCGATCACCACCTCGCTCTTGATCGGATAGCGCTGAACCAGATTCGCGACTTCCGATTCGCAACTCGCCGCCGGGTCCTGGAACAAGCGCAAGCCCCGGCCTTCATAGAAGGCGATGCCCCAGCCGTCGCGATGCGGACCGGTACGGCCGCCACGCTGCATCAGCCCGGTAAAGCTGAACACGATATCGGTAGGCACATTGGCGCTCATGCCCAATAACTCACACATGCTCGGACTCTCGCTTCAGGCCAGGGGCGACGTTACAGACGGGGCTCGACCCGCATCCGCTGGGGATTGCTCGGCACAGGGGGACGCCCATAGCGATCGTCGCCGGCGCCGCCGAAGGCGCGTTCTTCTTCCGGCTCCTCGGCAAGCGCCGCGGCTTTGGCGGCTTCGGCCTTTTCCTTGCGTGCATTGGAGGCACGCTCGATCGGGAAGCGGATCGCCACGAACACCAGGTAAATGCCGAACGCGATCATGCCGTACATGAACAGATCGGAGATCGCCCGCCACGCGTTGTTGCCGACCTTGAACAACAGATCAAGGGCCGTAATGGCGATGGCCGGGGCGACCTTTTCCTTTACAGGGTCGATGATGGTCGGGGAAAACAGCAGCACCGCCACCAGCAGCCGCAGCGGCTCACGCAGCCAACGCCACATCCAGCGGGTAATGCGCATCCACACCAACAGGCAGCCCAAAGCGGCAAAGGCGTAGAGGCCCCAAGCGATCAGATAGTCGTTCTCGGTCATGGTGTCCATGGCAAGGCAGGCAAAGAGGCGCTTATGATAACGGCTTTTCGTCCGTCAGGCTGCATCAATGGCAGCCGCTCGGGAGACAGTACCTGTGTGCGAGCTTGCTCGCGATGAGGCCAGCACATTCAGCATCCATACTGACTGTCAGAACGCTATCGTCGGAACGCCGCCCGGAGCAAACTCGCCTCCACAGGTTCAAAACCCCATTCCGTATACAGTTCGAGAGCCCTCCATGCCGCTATCCGCCACCCTTTACGACGCTCCGGTTGCTCACAAGGCCGAAGGTTCCGACCCGTATGCCTGGCTGCAAGAGCGCGATACCGATGCAGTGCTCGACTACCTCAAGGCTGAAAACAGCTATCAAGAGGCGCAAACCGCCGATCAGGCCGGGCTGCGTGAAACCCTGTTCGAAGAGATCAAGGGCCGGATTCTCGAGACCGACCTGTCCCTGCCCTCCCCGTGGGGACCTTACCTGTATTACACGCGCACCACGGCGGGTGACGAGTACGCCCGCCACTATCGCTGCCCGCGCCCGGCCGATGACAGCCTGCAACTCGATGAAAGCCGGGAACAACTGCTGCTTGACCCGAACCTGTTGGCCAATGGCGGCTTTTTCTCCCTGGGTGCGTTCAGCATCAGCCCGGACCACCAGCGCCTGGCCTACAGCATCGATTCGACAGGCGATGAGATTTACACGCTGTTCGTGAAGGAATTATCCGACGGACGCGTCAGCGAACTGGAGTTCCAGAACTGCGACGGCAGCATGACCTGGGCCAACGACAGCCTGACCCTGTTTTTCGGCGAGCTGGACGACACCCATCGTCCGCACAAGCTGTACCGCTATCGCCTCGACGGCACGGCGGCCGAAGAAGTGTTTCATGAGCCGGACGGCCGGTTCTTCATGCATTGCTACCGCTCGAGTTCCGAGCAGCAATTGCTGCTGTCCCTGGGCAGCAAGACCACCAGCGAAGTCTGGGTACTGGACGCCAACCAGCCGCAACAAGCCTTCAGCTGCATCGCGCCACGGGTCGAGGATCACGAGTACGATGTCGACCACGGCGCGCGCAACGGCCAATGGACCTGGTTCATCCGCAGCAACCGCGACGGCATCAACTTCGCGTTGTATACGGCGATTGACCGTAGTGTGGCGCCGAACGAAGCCGATTGGCAGATACTGATTCCCCATAGCGACACCGTGATGATCGACGGCATGAGCCTGAATGCCGGGGCCATGACGCTCAGCCTGCGTGAAGGCGGCTTGCCGATCATCGAAGTTCACCCGCAAGACCTGCCGAGCTACCGGGTGCAATTGCCGGACGCGGCCTACAGCCTGCATGTGCAAAACAGCCTGGAGTTCGTCAGCGAGCGGATTCGGCTGCGCTACGAAGCGTTGAACCGTCCGGCGCAAATCCGCCAGTTGGAACTGAACACAGGCGATCAAAAAGTCCTCAAGCAAACCCCGGTGCTCGGCCCGTTCGACGCCGACGCCTATGTCAGCCAACGCCTGTGGGCCACCGCGCCGGACGGTACGCAGGTGCCGATCAGCCTGGTGGTCAAACGCGAAGCGCTCGGCAAACCGGTGCCGCTGTATTTGTACGGTTACGGCGCTTATGGCGAAAGTCTCGACCCGTGGTTCTCCCACGCACGCCTGAGCCTGCTCGATCGCGGCATGGCGTTTGCCATCGCTCACGTGCGCGGCGGTGGCGAACTGGGTGAAGCCTGGTATCGCGCCGGCAAGCAGGAACACAAACACAACACGTTCAGCGACTTCATCGCCTGCGCCGAACATTTGATCGCCAATGGCTTCACCAGCGCTGCGCAACTGGCGATCAGCGGTGGCAGCGCCGGTGGCCTGCTGATCGGTGCGGTGCTCAACCAGCGACCGGAATTGTTCGGCGCGGCGATTGCCGAAGTGCCGTTCGTCGACGTGCTCAACACCATGCTCGACCCGGACCTGCCACTGACCGTCACTGAATACGATGAATGGGGCAATCCTGAGGAACCGGACGTCTATGATCGGATCAAGGCCTACGCCCCGTACGAAAACGTCTCTGCGCAAGCCTATCCGGCGACCCTGGTGATCGCCGGCTACAACGACAGCCGTGTGCAGTACTGGGAAGCGGCCAAGTGGGTGGCCAGGTTGCGCGCGACCAAAACCGACACCAACCCCCTGCTGCTCAAGACCGAACTGGGCGCCGGGCATGGCGGGATGAGTGGTCGATATCAGGGATTGCGTGACGCAGCGCTCGAATACGCATTTTTGTTCAAGGTTCTGGGGATTGCCTGAGGAACCTGGCCCGACGAACCGGTCTTAAGACCAGCACATCGTGCCCGATACAACGATAGATCCCTGTGGGAGCTTGCTCGCTGCCACAGGAGATTGGGGAAATCCGAACCTGGACACAACAAAAAAGACCGCACGACATGTCAGAACCGACCTTGCTCAACAACGAAATCCGCGACTGGCTGATGGATTGCGGCCTGTTCAACCAACTGCTGCCAGCGGACTTCGCCGCGGCCTCGGGCTACTTCAGCATCAGCACCATTGCCCAGGGCGAAGAAATTTTCCATGAAGGCGACGCCGGCAGCTTCATGTGCATCATCCATACCGGACAAGTGGCGGTACAGAAAACCACCAGCGACGGGCAACTGTTGACCATCGCCACCCTGCGCAGCGGCCGCTCCTTCGGCGAAATGGCCGTGCTCGATGGCGAACGTCGCTCGGCCAGCTGCGTGGCCGCGAGCAACTGCCAGTTGCTCAACCTGGGCAAGGACTCTCTGGAAAAGATGCTCAACGACGCGCCGAAAATCGCCGCCAAGATCATCCGCGCCCTCGCCGTCTCGCTCTCCAAACGCTTGCGCATGGCCGACGGGCAACTGCTTCTACAGCAGGTCTAACCTCCGGGCGATTTGGCTTTCGGCGGGTTGGGCTCAATCCCCGGCACCGGCTGATCCTTGGTCGGCGGGCTGGGCATCTCGATCGGCACCAAAGGCGGACCACTGCTGCCAGGGCCGACTTTCGGCACGGGCGCGGGGCTGATTTGCGGATAGGGCGTGGGCGTCGCGGTCCCCGGCGAGCCGGGCTGCGGCGCGGGCGTGACGGGAGTGGTTTGCTGCTGTTGGGCCTGCACTGCAGTAATCGAGAGCGCGGCCAGGGCAATGACCGTTAGAATGGTGCGCTTCATCAATGGCTCCGTTGGCCTTGTTGTCCTGTGCAGGCTACTCCCAACTGCGCCCGTTTGCCCTCCCCGTCTTGCCAATTCTTCTCAAGAGAGCCCCATGAAACGTTTCGTTCTGCTCGACACCGCGCCAATCCCTGAAAATGGCGGAGCCCTGTGCCTGTTCGAGTACGGCGAGGATTTCGTCATCAAGATCCAGGGGGGTGACGGCGGGCAACTCATGAACACGCGCATGCACGGCTCCGAGGATGCGCTGGCCGAAATTCCCTGCCGCAAGGTCGCCGGACGCCCGAATTCACGGGTGCTGATCGGTGGCCTGGGCATGGGTTTTACCCTGGCCTCGGCGCTCAAGCATCTGGGCAAGACCGCTGAAGTGGTGGTCGCGGAACTGGTGCCCGGCGTGGTCGAGTGGAATCGCGGGCCGTTGGGCGAAAAGTCCGGTAACCCGCTGCTCGACCCGCGCACGGTCATCCGCATGGAAGACGTGGCCAAAGTGCTGCAAGCCGAACCCCAGGGTTTCGATGCGATCATGCTCGATGTCGATAATGGTCCCGAAGGCCTGACCCAGAAAGCCAACAGCTGGCTGTACTCCGCCGGCGGCCTGAGTGCCTGCGCCAAGGCTCTGCGGCCCAAAGGCGTGCTGGCGGTCTGGTCGGCCAGCGCGGATCGGCAGTTTTCCGACAAACTGAAAAAAGCCGGGTTCAAGGCCGAGGAAGTGCAAGTCTTCGCCCATGGCAACAAGGGCACCCGGCACACCATCTGGATTGCCGAAAAGCTCAAGGGCTGAGCTAAACTGGCTGCATAACCGTCATTAGTCTTTTACAAAGGTGAACCCATGAGTTCGTCCACACCGACCAATACCTCGAAGCTGGATCGCATCCTCGCCGACAACCAGCGCGATAAGGAAATGGGTTACCGCGACAAGGCCCTGAAGATGTACCCGCA
The DNA here is from genome assembly GCF_054061835.1 of Pseudomonas sp. TE12234. Taxonomy (NCBI): domain Bacteria; kingdom Pseudomonadati; phylum Pseudomonadota; class Gammaproteobacteria; order Pseudomonadales; family Pseudomonadaceae; genus Pseudomonas; species Pseudomonas sp. TE12234. Next base: position 211,231 of record NZ_JBSSEP010000010.1, on the reverse strand, counting down.
CGTCTGCGGCCGCTGCGCCCGTGAATTCTCCGGCAAGCGCTTGAGCGAACTGACCGTGCACCACCGCGACCATAACCACGACAACAACCCTCAGGACGGTTCGAACTGGGAATTGTTGTGCCTGTATTGCCACGACAACGAACACTCGCGCTATACCGACCAACAGTATTTCGACGAAGGCTCGCTGAGCACGCCGAAAATCGCCAAGGCCACGCATAACCCGTTTGCCGCTCTGGCGGGCCTGATGAAAAAAGAAGATTGAAAATCACCGGCCGGAGCGAGATCGCTCGCTCCGGCCGGGATCGTGTCAACAACCCGGCAAAACCTGCCAACTGCCGGCGACAATCTGCCGCTACCGGCAAAAACATCCCGCCCTTCTCTCAGGCTGTAACGTGTCCAAACCGTTACAAACCGCCCTCTCCATGGCCATCATCCGCTGATGGCACTGTTCTTGCGATGTATCAGCCTCAATACATTGAGCGCTGCTCATGTCGCCTCTGAACCGCGTCATACATGGACAGACCCGTTTTATGAACGTCACCTCAACCTTCAATAGCACTGCCATCCTGGCCTACAACAACACGACCGAGGCGAAGGCCGGATCCATCGCCCGTGACAGCGAGCAGGCGGCCGGTAAAAGCAAAAACGACGATTCGCTCAGCCTCTCTAAAACAGCCGCCGACTACAGCGGTTCGATTGCCGGCAACGCGCCGTTTTTTCCGGTGCGCCCAGGCATGAATGCGGATGCCCTCGTACTGGGTGTCACCCAGCCGGGCGCGGTTTCCAGCTCAACCGGTAAAACCTTTGACGAAGTGGCCACCGATGCTCGCAAACGGATGGATCAGAAATACGCTCAGATGAAGACCGGCGACAAGCCCTACACCGGCAGCGCCGAAGACCGCAATGCGCTGATGGGCGATCTGGATCGACGCTCGCTCAACGCCGTCGCGAGGAACCAGGGCGGACAGTTTTCGAAGGACGAGCAGGACGCAGCGAAAGCGTTGATGCAGCAACAGGCTCGACTGGCGTCGGGCTACTTCAGCGGCCCGGACGATCAAAAGAAATACTGGAAAGACCCCTTCGCCAATGACCCGGTCGGTCGGGCCAAGGCAGCGCTGAACTTCCTCGATAAGATGAGCCCCGAAGAGAAGAACACGCCGCAGTGGCTGTCCCAACACCTAACGTTGGCCAACGCATTGAATCAGTACGCCAATGGCAACAAGGACTCCGCAGATACGGGGAAACAAGCCGGTCACTTCCATAATCTTGCGGAAATCCTGGCAGGCGTCGATACCGACCCGGGAGCCAGCAAAAACCCGCAGTACGAACAGATCAACAATGCCGGGAATGCCATGATGGACAGGATCAAGGCGCTCATGCCGGCAACGCAGTGAGCCTGTCGCCGAATCAGCGGCCTGCCGCCAAACCCCGTATAATCGCGCTTTTTTCCTGAAAGGCGCTTCGCTCGTGGCAGACAAACGGTACAGCTGCATTGGTTTGTATAACCCTAAATCACCGGAGAACGTCGGTTCGGTGATGCGCGCCGCTGGCTGTTATGGCGTGGCGTCGGTGTTCTACACCGGCAAGCGCTATGAGCGCGCCGCCGACTTCGTCACCGATACCAAGCGCGTTCACTACGACATCCCGCTGATCGGCATCGACGACCTGAAAAAAATCCTGCCCCTCAATTGTGTTCCCGTCGCCGTGGAATTGGTGGAAGGCGCTCGTCCGCTGCCCGAATACACGCACCCGGACCGTGCGCTGTACATCTTCGGTCCGGAAGACGGCTCGCTGGATAAAGAGATTCGCGACTGGTGCGAAGACGTGGTCTATATCCCGACCACCGGTTGCATGAACCTGGCCGCCACGGTCAACGTTGTGCTCTACGACCGCATGGCCAAGGGGCTCAACACCCGTTCAGGGCCCAAATTCCGCTGAATCGTCGTACATCCGATGGAACGAGCTACCCGCCCCGGCAGTCAGCTTAACTATCCATTCCCGATCCTGCCTGGAGACAGATCATGAGCGAACTCAAACGCGTTGAGCGTATCGAATCCACCCCGTTCCAGACCAACACCGAGCAGAATGTGCAGGGCTGGGAGCGCATCGGTTCCCTGGCCGGTGGTGTGGTGATGGTGGGCAAGGGCCTGCGTCGTGGCGGCATCTTCGGTTTGATTCAAGTGGCGATCGGCGGTGTTGCCCTGGCTCGCGGCATCACCGGCCATAGCTCGGCGAAAAGCCTGCTGGAAAAAAGCCGTCAGGACATGGATAACGTACGGGCAAAAATCCAGCGGGCTGGCGAGGACTTGAGCCGGCTGAAGGCGAATGCCGAAGCGGCGACCAAAACGGCGACCGTGACCGGGAATGACTCCTTGAAGTCGCCGAAAACCGGGGTTTGATCCGAGACAGGCGGTGAGGCTTATGGCCGCTTCGCTGGCAAGCCAGCTCCAACAGTTGATCGGTTTCGCTCACAAGGGGTGTGACTGACAAGAATCCGATGCAGGAGCTGGCTTGCCAGCGATGGCGGATTTACTGGATCAGCGCGGTATCCAGTACTTTGGAAGACTCGCCCAGCACGCTCTCGCTGAGCTGCACGAACGCCTTGGTGTCAACGCTATCCAAGCGCATCGCCCCGCGCAACACATCATCCAGCGAACGCTTGTTGCGTGTCTTCAGGCGGATTTCGCGATCCAGTTCCTGTAGCAGCACCACCGCCTTTGAAACCTGCGCCGGGCTGAGCTGTTCACCACGCAAAGTGCTGACGTTCTGACTGTTATTGCTCAACCGCTCCTGCAGGCTCTGATACCGCTCGTCACTCATGCCACCGGCACGGCGTATCAGCTCGATGGCGTAATACTCGGCAAACCCTTCGCTGATCCAGTCACTGCGCTGCGTATCGTTGATCCGTCCGAAAACCTGGGCCAACTCACGCACCAAGGCACTGGTGCCGCTTTCGCTGACCAGTGGCAGGCGGCTGTTCAGGTAGATCGACTCGTGCGCCGCCAGGCTGCCGCGCCACATCGGATCGTTGGCGCCGACAATCAGCAGTTTGGCAGGATGACGAGGGAACACGGCTTGCACTTGCGGCCAGACAAAGGTCAGCAGCGTCAGCACATCCATGCGGCGCATGCCCTGGCCCCGGGGTGAGGCCACGGTGACTTCGGTTTCACCCAGTCGGGTGCGACGACTGCCAAGGTGCCCGGCAAGCATCCAGCCGGTCGGCCGGTCAAACAGTCGCGACACGTTGTCGATGCGGAACTTGTTCTTGCCGATCCGCGGCCAGGCGGTTTCAACGCTTTTCCAGCCGCTGGGCAATTCGAATTCAAGGCGCGAAATCAGCTCGATGCCATCCTGCTGATCGAGTTTGGCGGCAGGCACCAGATCGTCGCCGCGCATCAATGCCCAGGTGGGGGTCATGCGCGTGTCGAAGCTGCCACTCTTGCGCCCATGGCTGATGCGTACGCGGTAGGTCAGGCTGGCCTTGTCGGCGGCCGGACGCCAGACACCACGGGCTTGTTTGCCAGGGGTGAGCTGCCATTGGCCGTCGGCCTTGAAATCGCTGTAGTGGCTGCCGTCGCCGAGGTCGAAGTCCAGGCTGCGTACCGCCGAGCCCTGGGCCAGCGTCAGCCGTACCTCGGCCTGATCACTTTGCGGCAACAGGCGCACGTGATAATCCAGATCGACTTTCTTCCCCGCCGCCCACGCGGGCGAACTCAGGGTCAGCAACCCTATGACCAACGCCCGCCGCCATCCCACAGCCATACACCCTCCTAGTGTGGCGAGCGAGCTTGCTCGCGCCGGGCTGCGAAACAGCCCCATCTTTTTTGTAATCACCGTCAATTTTGTGAGCACTTGCACCCAAGCGCGAGCAAGCTCCCTCGCCACCATCAACCCGCGCGGAAAATCAGATGATCTTCCCAATCATCCTCGGCCACGGTGCCTTCGGCGAGCATGCGTCCGGACTGGGAAATGCGTTCATGGTGCACCGCGTCACGGTCCCCGCAAACCAGGTGATGCCACAGCGGCAAATCCTTGCCCTCGCTGACCAGGCGATAACCGCAAGTCGGCGGCAGCCATTTGAATTCGTCGGCCTTGCCCGGGGTGAGCTGGATGCAGTCCGGCACGAAGTCACGACGGTTGGGATAGTTGGTGCACTGGCAGGTTTTCAGGTCCAGCAGTTTGCAGGCAATGCGCGTGTAATAGACGCTGTTGTCGTCTTCATCTTCAAGCTTTTGCAGGCAGCACAGGCCACAGCCGTCGCACAGCGATTCCCATTCCTCTTGATCCAGTTGATCGAGGGTTTTGCGTATCCAGAACGGTTCGACTTTGGCGGCCATGGCTCAAGCATCTACATCAGGTGATGAAAAGGCCGCCAGTCTAGTGCCGCGAGGCTCGTCGGCCAAGCGTTGGCGACTGTCGGTAGAACGCGCTTGTCAGTCTTTGCGCCGCCGAGTAGGGTTCTGCGTCGCCTTACACTTTAAAACTTAGCAAGGAATCTGTTGATGAGTGCCAACCCACGCGTTGCCGACTATGCCATCCACCCTCAATTCACCGATCGCTGGTCGCCGCGCGCCTTCACCGGCGAAGCCATTCCCGAAGAAACGCTGCTGAGCTTTTTCGAAGCCGCGCGCTGGGCACCGTCGGCGTACAACTCGCAACCCTGGCGCTTTCTCTACGCACGTCGCGATACGCCGAACTGGGAGCGTTACCTGGGCCTGCTCAACGAGTTCAACCGCAGTTGGGCGCAACACGCCTCGGCCCTGGTGATCGTGGTATCGAAGACCACCTTCACCGCGCCAGGCGCCACCGAAGAAACCCCCGCCCTGTGGCACACCTTCGACACGGGTTCGGCCTGGGGCCACCTGGCGCTGCAAGCGAGTATCAGCGGCTGGCATACCCACGGCATGGCCGGTTTCGATCAGGCGCTGACCCGCAAGGAGCTGAACATTCCGGAAGGCTACGCGCTGCACGCGGCCGTGGCGATTGGCAAGCTGGGGGACAAGGCGACACTGGCGGACTACCTGCAAGCCCGCGAAGAGCCGAGTCCGCGCCGTCCTTTGAGCGAGCTGGCGGCTGAAGGTGATTTCACCCTCTAAGAACAGCAACCCCCTGTGGGAGCAAGCTCGCTCTCACAGGTTTTGCCCAATATTCAAGTATGCGGTGGGTTCAATACCCGCGATTGAAATCCACTTCCCCGCGCAACGCCTCTCCGGCCTGATAAGCCCGCAAGTTCTCGACAAACAGCTTCACCATCAATGATGGCGAGGTCGGTGCCGAGCTGTGGCCGGTCAGCAACAGGCCCCAGGCCGTCCAGAATGGGTGGCGCTGTGGCAATGGCTCCTGACGGCAGACATCGATCACGGCGCCCACCAGATGCCCTTCTTTCAACGCTTCCACCAGGTCCGCATCGACCACCGCCACACCGCGCCCGACGTTGATGAACAAACCGGTCGGCTTGAACTGTTTGAACAACGCGGCGTTGTAAATATCGTGGGTACTGGGTGTATTGGGCAGCAGGTTGATCACGTAATCGACTTCACCAACCAGACGCGGCAAATCGTCGAGCGAACCGACCTCGATAAACGGTGCCTGCTCGCGGGCTGAGCTGGCGATGCCGTACAGCTCGACACCAAACGGCAGCAGGAACTGCGCCACCGTCTGGCCGATATCACCGGTGCCGACGATCAACACCTTGCGTCCCGCCAGGCTTTGGCCATGGCGACTGTCCCACTTACGCTCGACCTGACTGACCAATCGCGCCAGCACCTCCCGCTCGTGACCGAGCATGTAGGTGAGCACATACTCAGCCATGACTTGGCCGAAAATCCCCACCGCACGCGTCAGGCGATAATGCCGAGGCAAGCCGTCGGCCAACAACGGCGTGATACCCGCCCAGGTCGATTGCAGCCATTGCGGCTGATGACCTTGACGCAGCAGCGTCGCCAGCAGATCGGGTTGTCCGAGCCAGACTGGACAGTCGGCAGCCTGGCGGGCCAGTTCGGCGGAATCGCCGCTGGTCATCACTTCCAGGTCGGGTGCCGCTTCGCGCAGCAGTCGGGCGTACACAGGGTGGTCGTGTTCAGCAATCAGAACGCGCATGCTTCAACCTTTCAAAAAAACGCTGCCGACGACCGCCGACAGGTTTTCGCTGCGTCGACGCGGCCATCGCCAAAATCATTCCAGTGTTTCAAAAGGCTCTGAACAGAGCCTGTCTGCCGATTAAATTGGGTCGTTGCGGCGCAGCAACTCTTCGGGCAAGTGCTCGATGTACTCGTCTTCGGCTGGCGGCATTTGCAGGTGATAGCCTTGCTTTTCGAGGTTTTCCAGCACCACGGTGATGTCCTCGCGGGACAGTTTGCGCTCCGGGGTCAGCACCAGGTCGAAGGCGTGGATGGCTTTGCCAAAGGCAATCATCAACGGCTCGGGCACACGCTCCAGAGCATCGCTCTTGAGCACATACAGGTACATTTCGTTTCTTTTCGAGCTGCGGTAGATGGAGCAAATACGTTTCAAGGCTGTTCTCCGGCGGTGGCCAGGCTGTCAAGCAGCGCCTGGCCCATCAATTCGCGGCGCCAGCCACGCAGCGAATCAGGCAATTGGTAGGGACCATTGGGGAAGCCGCTCTTGAGCAGCGCTTCCAGGGTTTTCTTGCGCAGCATCAGCTCCGGCGCGATGTCGAGGCGCTCGGCCTCGGCCTGGCCGATGGCTTTCATCTGTTTGAGCAACGCGGCGGCATCCACTGGCAGCGGCTCGGGTACGGCGGGCGGCCATTGATCTGGCGACACACTGCCAGAGCGCTTGATCAGATCAAGCAGAAATTCGCCGTCCTGACGCACGGTACGCGGGTGCATGTCTTCGATCTTTGCCAGCGCACCGAGGTTGTCCGGCTGGGTACGCGCCAGTGGCCATAGCGAATGCTCGCGGATAATGCGGTTGCGCGGCAGGTCACGGGCACGGGCTTCTTTCTCGCGCCAGGCGCAGAGCTCACGCAACACGGCCAGTTGCGCGCGGGACAGCTTCCAGGCCAGTTTGGCGTCGCGATAGACCTCATACGGATCAATCTCGCGGCGCAGGTTGGCCACCAGTTCGGCACCGTCTTCCAGGACCCAGGCGTATTTGTCGTCGGAAAGTTTCGGACGAAGCTTCACGAACACTTCGGCCAGGTGCACGGCGTCTTCGGCGGCATAGCTGATCTGGGTATCGGAAAGCGGACGTTGCAACCAGTCAGAACGGGTCTCGCCCTTGGGCAGGTCGATGCCGAGCACTTCCTGCACCAAACGCGAATAACCCATGGAGAAACCCAGGTTCAGGTAAGCGGCAGCCAGCTGGGTATCGAACAATGGCGTCGGCAGGCTGCCGGTCAGCCGCAGCAGGACTTCGAGGTCTTCACTGCAGGCATGGACGACCTTGAGCACCGCCGGGTTCTCCAGCAGTGCGGCCAGGGGCTGCCAGTTATCGATGGTCAGCGGATCTATCAGGTAAGCGCGTACGCCATCGCCCACCTGCAGCAGGCCCGCGATGGGATAGAAGGTGTCGACCCGCATGAATTCGGTGTCGAGGGCAACGTATGGCAACTGCTGCCACTCGGTGCAAAACCGACCGAGGCTATCGTTGTCGCGAATCCAGTGAATATCGATGGCCACACGGCTCTCCCTTGAAGAATGGCGCGCAGTATATATCGCCCCCGGCGATTTCCGCGCATCCACTGAACAAGAGCATTAGCGAAAATACCTGCCGGATAGAAAGAATAGTCCGACAAAGGTGGGCTAGCCGGCCTTGCGCAGTACATAAACCCGCATCGGCGCGAAGCCTGGCAGGAAGTCCTGATGACTGAGTATGCAAAAACCCGCTTGCTTGAACTCGGCTTCCACTTCGGCCTTGCTGACCAGCGGACGGGCTGTAAGCCCCTCCCCGTCTGTACGGCGACCCTTGAAGCGGCCGCTGACCCGCACGGCGACAATCACGGTATCGCGCCCGACCCGGTGAAACTCGCGCAGCAGCGCCAGACGATGCTCGGAGCAGGCAATATGCTGAAACAGAAGCATGCAACAAATGCAGTCGACCGCATTCTCCGGCAAGCCAATGCTGAACGCCGAGCTTTGAAACGTCCTTATCCGCTTCAGCAGGCTCTGCGGATGGTGGGTGCGGGCATGATCGAGAATGTCCTGGGACGGATCGGCGGCGAGGATCACCCGATTCGCGTGCTCGGCCAGCACTGACCAGAAGCGCCCGACACCGCACGCCACGTCAAGGATCAGGCCAGGCTCGCCAGCGACCTTGAGCGCATTGCGAACCAGTCGCTCTTCACGCCAGAACCCCAGACGCCCGGCCAGGCCCTGCGCCCGCGGCTGCAGACAGGCACGGGCGTGTTCCTGGTCGTAGCGCCGGGCGAACTCGAGTTCGATGGCGGATGGGGGCTGAGCGGACATGTGCATTGGCTCTTGATCGTGGTTTTACCGGCCGCCGTTGAGCGGCCGCTGCATGAAAAAAAGGTCCCGCTACTCTTTGGCCAACACTCCGTCTTTCACCGCGCCACGGCATCCGGCAAACATATCCAGATCCGGGTCATAAGTCTTGCTGTTGACCTGCAGCAGACCCAACATTGAATGGAACAGGTTGTCCTGGCTCAGGGGTTTATCACGACCCTGTTGCAGGCAATGGGCGTCTACCGAAAACGACTTCTGGTAGCTATCGGAGAACCAGGCCAGCATCGCGACATGCTTCTGTTGTTCCGGCGCCAACATGTAAGGCGTGCCATGGAGGAACAAGTTGTATTCGCCCAGGGATTCGCCGTGGTCCGACAGATAAAGCATGGCGGTATCCACTTTCTGCTGGTTGCTGCGCAACAGATCGATCAAGGTCGACAACACATGGTCGGTATACACCAGCGTGTTGTCGTAGCCATTGACGATGCTTTCGCGACTGCAGTTGTTCAGCGCATTGCTTTCACAGACAGGCGTGAAGCGTTCGAATTCTTTCGGGTAACGCTTGAAGTATTCCGGACCGTGACTCCCCATCTGGTGCAAGACCAACACCGTGTCTTTGCTCAAGGTGTCGATGAAGTGCTGCAGGCCTTGCAAGAGGATTTCATCTCGACATTCGCTGTTGGCGCACAGTACCGGGTCTTTCAGGTCACTGACATCGTCGAGCGTGACCCGATCGCAAGTGCCTTTGCAGCCGGACTGATTGTCGCGCCAGATCACATCCAGACCCGCCCGCTTGAGCACGTCCAGCAGGCCTTCCTGGTTCTTGGCCTTGCTGGCGTCGTAATTATCGCGCCCCATGTTGGAAAACATGCAAGGCACCGACACAGCGGTTTCAGTGCCACAGGAATGCACATCGGTAAATGCAATCAGACCCGCCTCTTTGTTGAGCTTGGGGGTCGTGTCGCGGTTATAACCAAGAATGCCGAAGTTTTCCGCCCGGGCACTTTCGCCCACCACCAGCACAGTCAGGGACTTACGGTCATGGGCTTGCCAGGCCGGATTTCGCTGGGCATCTTCAGCGATTTTGACAAAGGGTTGCTGGACAGACGCAACCTGCTCACGCAAGTAACCGAACGAAGCACCCACGTAGTTGCTCGGCACCACCATCAGGCGCAACTCATGGTGGTTGCGAAACAACGATGACAGGCCTTGATAGTTGACCAGCGCAACGCCGCCGATAACCGCTGCCGACGCCACACCCACCAACACCTTACTGAGAAGCTCACGGTGCCAGGGGCGGTAGCTGACAGGGGTTTTCCACAAAAGGAACGAGGGCAAAACACCCAGCAGCAGGATGTAAACCAGCAATTTCAGCGACAGTAAATCACGCACTTCCGTGGCATTCGTCTCGGCGAAATTACGAAACATGCCGGCATCGATCAAGACGCCATATTGACTCATGAAATAAGCCACGCCTGCACTGACCATGAACAGCAGGGTCAGAATCGGTTTCAGGACGGGTCGGAAAGCCACCAGGCTCAGGACAATGTTGAAGGCTGCGAGGATCATCGCCCCGAAGGCAACGCGTATGACCATGCCCTTGCCATCAGCCGCGGTGATGTCGAACAGGTGTTGCCACAAAACAAAATTGAAGGCTACTAATAAAAAGGCACTGGCAATCAATGTCACCCACTCAGGGCGCACGGCTTTAATCTTCAACATGGGGGGGGTCGGCTGTTCCTGAAAAGAAAGGCCTCGGCAAATGTGAAAATCTTCCATTTACCGCGACGGCGTAAACTTTAGACTGTCGTCCATCAATTTTTTGTGAAATGAAGCTAATTGACGGCTGGCTTCAGGTATCCGACAGAAACCTTTGACTTATTTGAGAACCGTTCAGCATTTATTCAGCTGTGTTCAGACCCGGGTCAAACACCACCGCCTGTCATCCTCGCCGGTTGCGCCGATGAACTGTCGGCATCGAAGGCCGATCAGCATTATTTAAATTTTAGATATGTCTCCGGACTTTCTGATTTGCGGCCTGCAGATCGCTCGCGCCTAATCGGCGTGTTGCTTATCAGGGCCGGCTTATGGAAAACCTTCGCTCAACCTCCCTTCCTTCCCCATCAGCGTGCCGGCGTCCCGACTGCACTCATGCAAGACACCGGGTATTTGACCGCCGGGCTCTCGCCGCTGATGGTCCGGCGCTTCAATCCTTTGCATGACGGTCGACACTTTCAATGACTTGGAGCTCCCCATGAATCGCACCGGATTCGCCACCGCTCACGCTGGCATGCTGCTTTGGGCATTATTGATCGCTGCATCGTTTTCCGCTGCGGCGCAGGTCAGCCAGGCCATAGACCCGATCCTGCTCACCGGTTTACGCCTGCTGTTTTGTGCGCTGGTATTTTTCCCCTTGCTGCTGTTCAAGGGCGATAGCGCCATGACCGTCCGCGGGCTGCTTGGTCACGGCGTACTCGGCTTGCTGCTCGCGGTGTATTTCGGTTCGCTGTTCGAGGCGCTGCGTTATACCTCGGCCGTCAACACCGGAACGATGTTTACCCTGGTGCCGCTGCTGACCCTGGGTTTCGAGGCGCTGCTCATGCCCGACAGCCACCTGAAACAACGACTGTGGCCGATGCTGATCGCCGCTGCCGGAGCCGCGCTCCTGGTGATGAAAGGCACGGGCCCCGATGAGCTGCCGTCGGTGTACGCGCTGTCGGTATACGGCGTCGGTTGCCTGGCAATGGCGCTCTACTCGCCCCTCAGCCAGCGACTCAAAACCGGTAGCCTAAAGGGACGTGGCCCTGTGGCCATGACCTTCTGGAACATGCTGTTCGGCGCAGCGTTCCTGCTGACGTTCTGTGGGTTCAGCGGCGGCTGGCGTTCGACATCATTGCTGACAGTGACGGATGTCTACTGGCTCGTGTACCTGGCACTGTTTGCCACCCTGGCGACATTCTGGTTGTTGCATCGGGCCATTGGTGTGATCGCGCCGTCCTCCGTCATTTCCTACATTTACCTGAGCACACTGCTCATCACCCTGTTTCACTGGCTCTGGGGGCGTCAGTCGCCGTTGCCCCTGGAAGCACTGGGCGCCGTCATGGTCGGGGCCGGCATGCTTGCGCTGTTAAGGTCCAGCCGACGCGCAACACCTGTGAGCGTTGGACGTTGAAAATTTTCGGGACATTCTCCTTGCACGTTCATTGCGCTAGGATCGCTCGCACAGGTTTACGCACAAGCAGCGCCAGACGAGCCGCAAGAGGCAAGGAATGCTCAACAGCAACGTGCTAAGAAAGCTCGACATGCAGGACCTCATGGTGTTCGTTGCCGTGTACGAGCAAAACAGCGTCACCGGGGTTTCCGAGGCATTGTGCGTCAGCCAGTCCACCGTGAGTTATTGCCTGAAGAAACTGCGCAACGGGTTCACCGACGAGCTGTTCATCAATACCCGCAGCGGCATGCGCCCCACATTCAAGGCCAGCACCATGTACCCCCACGTGCTGAAGATCCTCGAAAGCATCAATCTGTGTCACGCCGGGGCACCCGCGTTCAATCCAGCCTTGCATCCGGCGACCTTCAACATTTGCGCGCCGGAATACTTCGAACAGTTGATCCTGCCGAATCTGCTGAAGAACTTCGCTTTCGCTGACCTCGCGGTGATGATCAACATGCACAAGCTCGAAACCGACATCCCGGCCGAGGCACTGCGCGACGGCAGCCTTGATCTGGTGATGGGTTTCGGCCCGAACTTTCATCGCAGCCACGGCGACTTCATTACGCGAACGCTGCTGGAGGACGATCTGGTCTGCGTCTTCGATAAATGCGCTACACCGGCAGAGGCGCGCCTGAGCCTGCAAGCCTTCGTCGAACGCCGGCATGTGTTCCCGACACCATGGACTTCGACCACCAACATGGTCGACGGCTGGCTGTCACAGCAGGCGCGCCAACGGCACATTGTGGCGCGGGCCAATAGTTACAGCGCGGCGCTGAAAATGATCACCGGCACCGACTTCGTCCTGACGTTGCCCCGGCGCATCCAGCGATTGCTGGCCGATGAAGCAGCCTTCAATCACCGTGAAGCGCCGGAGGGCCTGCCGGGCTTCACGCTCGACATGCACTGGAGTCAAAAGGTCGATCAGGACAGCGCCAACACCTGGTTGCGCGAACAAGTGCTCATGGCCTGCACCGATCCGCAAGGGGCCTGAAACTCAGGCGCCGATGGCGGTTTTCGCGTAGGAATCGCGGTCAATGTCGAGGATTTCCACACATAACTGGACTTCAACGCCCGCCGGCCATTCACATAGATCTTTCACCACCGTCAGCAGGCTTTCGGACAACTGCTGCTTGATCTGAGGCGAACGCCCGCTCAGCACCGCCAGCTTCACATGCACGAACGCCCGCTCGGCCATTGCGGTACCGACCTTGAATGTCTCGACCTTCACCGCGCGACTCTTGATGTCGAACTCGGCAGCAAACTGACCGGAACCCACCAGCGTGTTGTTGAGCCGTATCAATGCCACATCGGCGTTCAGCTCGGGGAGGTTGGCGGTGTATTCCAGGTGCAGGTGAGGCATGGCGTTACTCCTGTAAGTTGGCGCAAAAATCATACATATAACACAGAGCTGTCCCGCTCAATGAGGTAGCGATTGCAGATTGCGCTGCCCCATGAACGACTCCAGACGGGAACGCAACCAGCGCTCAGCAGGGTCGCTGTCGGCATGACTGAGCCAGACCATGGACAGGTCAAGGGTCGGCGTCTTGAACGGAAAGGGTTCCTTGAACAACTGCCCGGTCGCGGCCATGGCCTCGGCCGCGTAATCCGGCAGGCTGGCAATCAGATCGGTCCCGGCAAGCAACGCCGGCAACGAACTGTACTGCGGCACCGAAAGCACCACTTGGCGCGTACGACCAATCTGCGCCAGCCACTCATCGGCGAAACCGCTGACGTTGGCGATGTGGGACACCAGCACATGCGGACGAGAACAATATTCATCGAGGGTCAGCGGCGTATCGGAGGCATCGGCACGTAGCACGCAAGGCTGGATGTGTCGCAGCAGCTTGCGTTTGGCATTGGCCGGCAGGTCACGCGTCTGGGTGATGCCGACCGTGACATCGCCGGACGCCAGCAAGTCGGGAATCCGCCAGTAATCGACATTCTGCACCACGAACACCACATTCGGCGCTTCCTGGCGCAATGCACGCAGCAGCGGCGGCAACAGACCGAACTCGACGTCGTCCGACATGCCGATTCGAAAGGTCATGGTGCTGCTGCCGGGGTCAAAATCGTGGGTCAGGCTCAACGCCACCGACAATGAATCAAGCGCCGGCGACAAGTGCCGAAAGATTTCTCCGGCTCGCGCCGTCGGCTCCATGCGATGCCCGACGCGAATGAACAACGGATCGTTGAACATCGTACGCAAGCGATTGAGCGCCGAACTGATGGTTGGCTGGCCGAGAAACAACTTCTTCGCCACCTTGGTGACATTGCGCTCGATCATCAGCGCCTCGAACACCACCATCAGGTTGATGTCGGCCTTGCGTAGTTCGTTGCGATTCATCCATTGACCCTGCGCCCATTCACTGTTGACAGTTTAGGGAGGTGGCGTAAGCGGCGTCTATGCGACTGATGAGAATCACCTGGCTACTTTGCGTTAATTGCAAATGCGCAGGGGGTAACAACAATCGGGCTCGATAACTTTTCAGACGTCTCAAGACCGAGGAGAAATGCCCCGACTCACCGGTCAGTGCTCACTCATCACCTCAAAGGAGTACCGGTTTCTACCCGCACTCTTTGCTTTATACATCGCATGATCGGCATGCTGGATCAGAGCGCCAATGTCGTTGCCGTCCCGTGGAAACATGCTCACGCCCATGCTGGCATGGATGTTCACCCCTCTTCCGTCGATCAACAGCGGCAGCTGAAAACAGACATGCAGTTTCTCCAGCAAAGCGACTATCTTGCGAGGATCCTGGACATCCTCAAAGAACATCACGAACTCATCGCCCCCCAGGCGCGCCACGTTATCGCGGGCCTCACTGGCTGAACTGAGCAGCTTGGCCACCGCTTGCAGCACCTGGTCACCAAAGCGGTGGCCCCACTGATCATTCACCTCCTTGAAATGATCCAGATCGACAAACAGCAAAGCCATTTTCTGACCGCTCTGCCGTGCACTGATCAGGGCCTGTTCCAGCCGCTCGAAGCACATCCGTCGATTGGGCAGCCCGGTCAGCGAATCGTGGCGAGCCAGATGTTCGAACGCAGCACGACTGTGGGTGAGATCCTTGAGCTGGGTCAGAATTTCCTCTTTCATCGCACGAAAGCTGCGTGCCAGTACGCCCAGTTCGTCTTGCCGAGGTGGCAGCTCGCTGATTTTCCGCTCCCGGGAAAACAACTCGACCGCTTCGGTCATGTTACGCAGGGGACGAATCAGCGCGCGGGACGCAACAAACGCCACCAGCAATGCCAACAGGCTGAAGAACACGGCAATTTGTGCAATATAGCCACCGGCTCGCGATGCTTGCGCCAGCACATGACTTTGCAGCTGCCCAAGGCCAAGAATGATAAACGGCTCGGATGTTTCGGAGTTGTTGGCTAGCCGCACAAAAGCCGCGACCAGACCATCCTGTTGATTTTGCTCGACGCTGCGACTGATCAAGCTGTTCGGGCCGCTCGGATCAAGGAGTCGGGACACCTCGGAAAACTCGTCTTGCAGAAACAGTCGGCGGCCCTGGTCGAAACCGAAGGTCCGCCGATGATCTGGATGAATCAACAAGTCGCCCCAACGATTACTGAGATAAACCTGATATTCATCCGGCAGATCGCTTTGCAGTTGGCTGAACAACTGATCCAGATCGACGTTGATGACCAGCAGCCCGAATACTTTTCCGTTAGCGTCGGCCACGGGCGTTGAAACATGCAGCGTCGGTTTGCCCAGCCCGGAATGCGCACCTTGCTCGTGATTGATGACAATCGGCGAAATGCGCACATCGCCCGAAGCCAGCTTCAACGCCTCGAACACATAGGCAAAATGCCCCTTCTCTTGCAGATCAGCGCCACTGACCCTGACGATACGATCGCCGTCCCGATCCTGGCGAACCCATTCCAGCCCATGATCAGAGGCGCTGATCAAGCGAATCTGCATGTAATCGGGATGCGCCAGCAACATCGCACGGAACAATGCGGCCAGATCATCCTGCACATGACTGCGTTGCGCGGGGTCGCTGATATTTGCCAGTTGCTGTACGTGCGCACCGTTAGTCAACACGGCGGCATCCAGAGAAATATTGCGCAAACTGCTTTGCAGATTACGCCCGAGCACCTGAACCGCCGCTTGCAAATCGCGCTCGGCAGCCTGAAGCAATAATTCGCGACTGCTGTTATAGATGTAGTAGCCCGCGAGGGCCGTGGGCAACATGCCAAACACGGCCATCAAACAGCCAAGCTTGAAGGCGATGCCGAACCTCATTGCTGCACCGACGGCGGACGCTCGCCAGAAACGATACGTTGCCAAAGTTCGGTGCGGCGTTTGTCGTCTTCAACGGGACGTAGCCAGATCAAGCGACTTGAGGAACCTCCCTCATTCGGCTCTTGCAGCGTGTTAGGCAGCCCCTGACGTTCAGTGAGAAGGTTGCTGACCCCGGGTTCGAGCATGTAATTGATCCAGACGTTGGCCAGTACCGGATCACGCGCGCCACGACTGATTGCCCAGCAATCAAGCCAGGCCAGCGCGCCTTCGCGGGGGATCACATAACCCACGTCGATTCCCGCGTCCCGCAACTGCTTGAGTTGCTGGCGTCCATAGTTGGCAAACAGAAGCGCCACGTTATGCCGGCGAAACAACTCCGCGGCTTCCTCCGGTAGCGAGTAGAACGTCAACACGTTACGGCGCAGTGCAATCAATTGCTCGGACACACGCGGAAAATCGGCCGCCTCTATCCGAAACGGATCGCCGCCCAACGACAGGCTGGCCAAGGAAAAATTATGGTTGCTGGTATTGAACGCCAACACGCTGCCCTGAAACTTCGGGTCCCACATGCTGCTGATGGACTCGGGCGGCTGACTGAACTGTTTGCGATCGTAGATCAGCCCCATGTCCGACCAGACGTAGGGAATGGCATAGATGCGACCGTCGACCACTACATCGGGGATTCTTGAATAATCGCGAAACCGTGGGAGCTGACGCGAAGTATTGGCAATGCGTTCGGGGCGAAGCGGCTGCAGTAACCCTTGATCGGCGTAGTAGTGAACTTCCGCCGTATTGGCGGCGATCACATCAAAATTACCGCCCTGGTTTTCCGTCATCTTGCTTCGAAGCACTTCATCGCTACCGACCATGGTGACTTCGACTTTAACGTTGAAGCGTTTCTCGAAGCCAGCGACTACATCACTGTCGGCATACCCGGGCCAGGCGAGCACACGCAAAGTGTGCTCGTCGGCCTGCACCGGCAGTGATAGAAAAAAGATGAGAGGCATGACCCACAACGGGCACCGGTAACTCATGAAGACTGCCCACAGGATGCAATATTGCCACTATACATAGGGCAGTGAGCCGGTGTTTGGCAACCTTTTCGAGCAGGCAGCGCCTTCGGTCGAAAACGTTGTGCTGATCAAGACTGTCCAATCAGCTTGAAACGAGATCGCAGCCTGTCTGCAGAACGAAATGTCAGAAACGAAAAAGCCCCTGAAATGTTTGACCATTTCAGGGGCTTCGTCTTGTTCAATAATGGCGGAGAGATAGGGATTCGAACCCTAGGTACCGGTGAAGGTACAACGGATTTCGAATCCGTCCCATTCGGCCACTCTGGCATCTCTCCAACGGCGCGCATCATAACAACACTTTTGCCGGAAGCGAACCCCCTAAGCGAAATTTTTCCGTGCTATCAGATGCTTGCGTCGGTTAAAGCGGTACGCCCAGACGATTGGCGACTTCTTCGTAGGCTTCGATAACGTCACCGAGGCCCTGACGGAAGCGGTCCTTGTCCATTTTCTTGCCGGTCGCCTTGTCCCACAGACGGCAGCCGTCCGGGCTGAATTCGTCACCCAGAACGATGGAACCGTCGTGGAACACGCCGAATTCGAGTTTGAAGTCGACCAGCAGCAGGCCGGCGTCATCGAACAATTTGCTCAGGACTTCGTTGACCTTGAGCGACAGTTCTTTCATGCGAACCAGTTGCTCGGCCGTGCCCCAGCCGAATGCCACGACGTGGGATTCGTTGATGAACGGGTCACCCTTGGCGTCGTCCTTGAGGAACAGTTCGAAGGTGTAAGGGTTGAGCTTCATGCCTTCTTCGACGCCCAGGCGCTTGACCAGGCTGCCGGCGGCGTAGTTACGCACGACGCACTCGACCGGGATCATGTCCAGCTTCTTCACCAGGCACTCGTTGTCGCCCAGGAGCTTGTCGAACTGGGTCGGCACGCCGGCGGCTTCGAGTTTCTGCATGATGAAGGCGTTGAACTTGTTGTTCACCATGCCTTTGCGGTCGAGCTGTTCGATGCGCTTGCCGTCGAACGCCGAGGTGTCGTTACGAAACAACAGGATCAAACGGTTAGCGTCGTCGGTCTTGTAAACCGACTTGGCTTTGCCGCGGTAGAGTTCTTCACGTTTTTCCATGATGGGCTCCGCTTGCTAAGTAGATGGGCTAGGCGATGTGTCGCCAGTCGAGCCCTGAATCTTGATCGGCCAATTGCAGCCAGTCCGGGTCGCACCCTAGGGTGTCGACAAAACATTGCCGGGCCAGCTGCGGCAGGTTGTTCTTGCTGCTCAGATGGGCCAGGACCAGGTGTTGCAGGCCTTGCCAGCCCAACTCGGCCACCAGGAATGCCGCCTGATGGTTGTTCAAATGTCCCAGTTCGCCGCCCACCCGCTGCTTCAGAAAGTACGGGTAATGACCGCGAGCCAGCATGTCACGGCAATGGTTGGCCTCGATCATCAATGCATCGAGATCCCGATAACCGTCCAGCACCCTGTTGCAGTATGACCCCAGGTCGGTCAACAGGCCGAATCGCCGTTCACCGTCACTGAAGACGTACTGCGTCGGTTCCTGTGCATCGTGGGCCACGGCAATGACACCAATGCTCAAGTCGCCGATCCGCAGTTGCTCGCCGCCCGCCAGAAAGCCTGCGGGTTCAATCGGCTTGCGCATCCCGCGCAAGGTCCCGCGACTCAGGTAGACAGGCAGATTGTAGCGCCGAGACAGCAAACCCACGCCATGCACGTGGTCGGCATGTTCGTGGGTCACGAGTATCGCGCTCAGCTGCGCAGGGTACACACCCAGGCGCAGCAGGCGTTTTTCGGTTTCCCGCAGGGAGAAACCACAATCCACCAGCACGTATGTATCAGCACTGGCTACCAGCGTGCCGTTCCCCTGGCTACCGCTGCCGAGAACGGCAAAACGCATGTGATCAGCCCAAGTTGTCCTGAATCACGCTCAACACTTTGCGCGCTACATCAGCAGGCGCCACGGTGTTGATGTTTTTCTCGACGGTGACCTGAACGCTTTCACCCACCTTGCTCAGGCGAACCTGATAACGCTCGGCACGGGCTTCAACTTCTTCCTTGCTCGACTTGCCGCCGAACAGTCCGCTGAAGAACCCTGGCTTGTCGTCTTTCTTCTCGGCTTTTTCAGCCAGGTTGATGTAGTACAGGCCTAGGCTGCGGTTGATGTCTTCCACGCGCCATTCGCCGTGCTCCAGGGCGCGGCCGACGCTTGACCAGGCACGATCCAGGTCGGAACCAACGTTCAGGACAGGGTTGCCGCTGCCGTCCACATTCAGGCTGACACGACCAGGTGCGTCGAAGTCACGGGAGGCCAGCATGGACACCGAACCACCCTTCTCCGAGATGCGGCTCATGCTCGCGAGCATGTCATCGACCAATGCCGCGTCCAGGCCGGTGTTGACCGAACGGTTGGTGAAGGCGACGTCGGCGGTACTGCCGGCAGGACGCTCGGCGGTCACCACATAGACTTCACTGGTGTTGCGCTGCACACCCGGCTCGATACGTACCCGGGCACGGATTTCGCTGTCAGAAGCGACACCGGCTGCGCTCAGGCGCTTGGCCATGGCTGCGGAAAGTTCGTCGGAATGCTGCCAGGTGGTGGTGAACTCACCGGTTTGCGGGCGCTGCTCGTCCAGGCGGAAACCGTTGTCCTGGAAGAATTGCACAGCCGCTGGCCAGGCTTCGGCCGGCTGGTTTTGCGCGAGGATCCAGCGCGAGTCACCGCTCTTTTGCAGGGAGTAGGCACTGGCGTCGGCAGCGACCGATAGCGGTTGTGGACGAGGAACGACGTACTCGCCCTTGACGGTTTCATCAGCCACGTTACGCGGGATCGGCAACAGCGGGTCAAGGCGCTTGGCGGTGCTGATATCCGGCGGCATTTGCATCGGTGCAGTCTGTTGCGCGCCCAGGTAATCGCTACCACGGTCACGGAAATAACCTTCCGGGCCCCAGACCCATCCGCAGCCACTGGTGCTGGAGATAATCAAGGCAAGTGCGGAAAGTCCGGCCATTCGCTTCATGCGTTGTACTTCCTCAATTAAACCAGGACGCCGGACTGGCGCATGGCCTGCCGCAGCGGTTCGTGACATTCGGCGCTGAGCCAGGTGAGCGGCAGACGGATACCGTCCGGCATCAGTCCCATTTCATGCAGCGCCCATTTCACGGGAATAGGGTTGGATTCGATAAACAGGGTTTTATTGAGCGGCATCAGCTTTTCATGGATGGCCCGGGCTTTCTCGGCCTCACCATTCAGAGCAGCGATGCACAGGTCGGCCATGTCGCGCGGAGCGACGTTGGCGGTCACCGAAATATTGCCCTTGCCGCCCAGCAGGATCAGCTCGACCGCGGTGGCATCGTCACCGGAGATCACCAGGAAATCGCTGCTGACGCCGTCGATGATGGCTTTGGCACGCTTGAGGTCGCCGGTGGCTTCCTTGATGCCGATGATGTTCTTGACGGTCGACAGGCGGATCACGGTTTCAGCCTGCATGTCGCAAGCGGTGCGACCCGGCACGTTATAGAGGATCTGCGGGATGTCGACGGCTTCGGCAATCGCCTTGAAGTGCTGGTACAGGCCTTCCTGGGTCGGCTTGTTGTAGTACGGCGTGACCAGCAGGCAGGCATCGGCGCCGGCGGTCTTCGCATTGGTGGTCAGCTCGATGGCTTCGCGGGTCGAGTTGGCACCGGTACCGGCGATCACCGGAATGCGGCCATTGACCTGCTTCACTACGCGACGGATGACTTCGATGTGTTCGTTCACATCAAGAGTGGCCGATTCACCTGTTGTGCCAACCGCCACGATGGCGTGGGTGCCGTTTTGCAGGTGAAAGTCCACCAGTTTGCTCAGACTGTCCCAGTCGAGACGACCCTGCGCATCCATGGGTGTGACCAGTGCCACCATACTGCCCGCAATCATGCAACCGCTCCTGCCGGAAAAAGAGAGCGGTAATGGTACTGGCGCCAAGATGCTTGTACAAGCGAAGTACTGCGCTGCCGCCATTCCCCTTGGCGCTGCTTTTCGCTACCCTTCAGACTTTGATCGATACTGACAAGCTCGTACGTCGGGTTTCTGCCTCGATTTTCGGCATCACAAGCCCTGATCCAGCGTTGCCGCCCCTCGCTCCTGCCATTGAGGAGCACGTTGCAAGCTGCGCCTCGGGTTTTCCGAATACGCTTGCGCAGGCTAGCCTCGACAAAACAAGCCGACAGAAGTATCGACCGCTCATCGCTTTAGGAATGCTGCATGTCCACCCCCACAGTTCGCGAACAATTCCTTGTCATCAGTGCCCTTGGCGCCAACCCCATGGAGCTGACTAACGTCCTGTGCCGCGCCAGCCATGAAAACCGCTGCGCCGTGGTCACCTCTCGCCTGACACGCCACGGCGAGTGCAGTGCGCTGGTCCTTGAAGTCTCCGGCAGCTGGGACGCCCTGGCACGCCTGGAAGGCAGCCTGCCCGTGCTGGCCAAACGGCACGCCTTCACCGTCAATGTTGTGCGCAGCGCAGCCCTGGAGAATCGTCCGCAGGCCTTGCCCTACGTCGCCTACGTCAGTTCGGCCTATCGCTCGGACATCGTCAACGAGTTGTGCCAGTTCTTCATGGATCACAACGTTGAGCTGGAGAACCTGACCTGCGACACCTATCAGGCTCCGCAGACCGGCGGCACCATGCTCAATGCCACGTTTACCGTGACCTTGCCGGCCGGCGTGCAAATCAGTTGGCTACGCGATCAGTTCCTGGATTTTGCAGACGCGCTGAACCTGGACGCCCTGATCGAACCGTGGCGCCCACAAAACCCAATGTAAGGAAGCTTTCATGGCCGTTGCTATCGACCAACCGGTTGCCGATTTCGAAGCACCCGCCACCAGCGGGCAGACCGTCAGCCTCGCTGCGCTCAAAGGCAAGCAAGTGGTGATCTACTTCTATCCGAAGGACAGCACGCCAGGCTGCACTACCCAGGGCCAGGGCTTTCGCGATCAGCTCGAAGCCTTTAAAGCCGCCAACACCGAAGTGTTCGGCGTATCGCGCGACAGCCTGAAGTCCCACGAAAACTTCAAGGCCAAGCAGGCATTCACCTTCGAGCTGATCAGCGACAAGGAAGAAGCGCTTTGCCAGCAGTTCGACGTGATCAAGCTGAAAAAGCTCTACGGCAAGGAATACATGGGCGTGGATCGCAGCACGTTCCTGATCGACAAGGACGGCGTGCTACGTCAGGAATGGCGTGGCGTGAAGGTGCCGGGGCATGTTGATGCGGTGTTGGCTGCCGCTCAGGCCCTCAACAAAGCCTGATTTCCCCAGCGTCTGTTCGGATGCCTTCGCGGGCAAGCCCGCTCCCACATGAGACTCTGTCAGCCTTTACAGCTCGGTCAACTGCAGGAGCGGGCTTGCCCGCGAAGAGGTTATCAGCCCCGAATCAAGGCCGAGCGTTATAACAATGGTGCCACCTCGGGCTCCTTGCGCGGCCAGGCATCCAGCACAGCCTTGAACAGCGTCGCCAGGGGTATCGCAAAAAACACCCCCCAAAAGCCCCACAAGCCACCGAACAACAGCACCGCGCAAATGATCGCCACCGGGTGCAGGTTGACCGCTTCCGAGAACAACAACGGCACCAGCACGTTTCCGTCCAGGACCTGGATAATGCCGTAAACCGCCATCAGATAGATGAACTGATCGCTCCAGCCCCACTGGAACAGCGCAATCAACAGCACCGGCACGGTCACCACCACCGCACCGACGTAGGGCACCACCACCGAGATGCCCACCAGCAGCGCCAGCAGCGCCGCGTAGTTGAGCCCCAACACGACGAAACCGATGTAGGTCGCGCCACCGCAGATGAAGATCTCGATGACCTTGCCGCGAATGTAGTTGGCGATTTGTCGGTTCATCACATGCGCGACGCGGGTAATCAGCGCCCGTTCACGGGGCAAATAACCGCGCACCCACCGACCAATCATTTCGCGGTCCTTGAGGAAGAAAAACACCAGAATCGGCACCAGCACCAGATAGATCATGATGTTCACCAACAGCGGCAGACTCGACAGCGAGAACGTCAGCGCCCACTGGCCGAACTTGCCAATCTCGCCCCGCGCCACGTCGATGGCCTGCAGCACCTGCTCGTCTGAGACCAGATGGGGATAGCGTTCCGGTAGCAGCAGCAACAGCGACTGCCACTTCGCGAGCATTCCCGGCAGCTCGTTGAACAACGTGATCAACTGATGCCAGAGCAACGGCACCACGACCACGATAAATACCAGCAACACTCCCATGAACAACGCAAAGACCAACCCCACCGCGACCCCGCCAGGTACACGCACGCGTTCAAGGGTAACCACCAGTCCCTGCATCAGATACGCCAGCACCATCCCGGCCAGCACGGGCGCAAGCATGCCGCCCAATGTGAGCACGGCGGTGAACGCCAGAAACAACAGAACGGCGAGAACCACGGCTTCTTCATCGGAGAAGTAGCGCTGAATCCAGTCGCGTAACACCTTGAACATTAATAATCCTTAAGAACAAACGCCGCAGGTTTCAGGCTTTTTTCAACCAGTACTGGTAAACGCCCGCTTCATCCTCTTCGCGGAGCAGCGTATGACCGGCCAATCGGGCAAAGGTGCGGAAATCGCGCTGTGACCCCGCATCAGTGGCAATCACCTTGAGCACGGTACCGCTGGCCATCCGGTTGAGCTCCATCTTGGCCTTGAGCAACGGCAACGGGCAATTCAAGCCACTGGCGTCCAGTTCAACGTCATGGGCTACAGCGTCGGTCATTGCGTTACTCCGGATCAGGTAGTTGAGTCGCCTAGAATATCTGGTCGCAGCGCCAGTGTCCGGCTACAGTAAGGTCTTTGTCGACTAAGGCTTTGTGCATGACATTTTTGCGCCCTACCCTGCTGACGCTCGCTTGCCTGCTTGCCTCGCCAGGCTTCGCCGACGACCTGCCGTCACTCGGTGATGCCAGCTCTGCCATTGTCTCGCCACAGCAGGAATACCAGTTGGGCCGTGCATGGCTGGCGCTTTTGCGTAGCCAGGTATCGCAGCTCAATGACCCGCAGCTCAAGGACTACGTCGAATCCAGCGTCTACCGACTGGTCGAGACCAGCCAGGTCAATGATCGGCGCCTGGAATTCATCCTGATCAACAGCCCCCAGCTCAACGCCTTCGCCGCCCCGGGCGGGATTGTCGGGGTGAACGGCGGCCTGTTCCTCAACGCCCAGACCGAAGGTGAATACGCCTCCGTACTGGCTCACGAATTGGCTCACTTGTCGCAACGTCACTTTGCCCGTGGTGTTGAGGCCCAGCAACGCATGCAAGTTCCCATGATGGCCGCCCTGCTGGCAGGTATCGTGATTGCCGCGGCCGGTGCCGGCGACGCAGGTATCGCGGCCATCGCAGGTACGCAGGCCGCCGCGATTCAGGAACAGCGACGGTTCTCCCGCCAGAACGAGCAGGAAGCCGACCGTATCGGCATCCTCAATCTTGAAAAAGCCGGTTACGACCCACGCTCGATGCCCACCATGTTCGAGCGTTTGGGCCGTCAGTACCGTTACGACGCCAAGCCACCGGAATTCCTTCTGACTCACCCGGTCACCGAATCACGGATCGCCGACACCCGCAACCGTGCCGAACAGGCGCCGAAAGGTGGTATCGAAGACAGCCTGCGCTATCAACTGATTCGAGCACGGGTCCAGTTGTTCTACGAAGAAACCCCTGGCCTGGGTGCCAAGCGATTCCGCGCCGAACTGGATGAAAACCCGAAAAGCGATGTCGCTCGCTACGGCCTGGCCATCGCCCAGATCAAGGGTGGCCAGCTGAACGAAGCCAGGGAAAATCTCAAACCACTGCTGGCCAAGTCGCCGAACGAGATCATTTATAACCTCGCTCAGATCGATCTGGACATCACCAACAATCGATTGCCGGATGCGCAAGCACGGGTTGACCGGTTACTGACGCAGTACCCCGGCAATTACCCGCTGAATCAGGTGCGCGTCGACTTGCTACTGAAGCAGAACCGTACCGCCGACGCCGAAAAGGCACTCGAAGGCCTGCTCAAGTCACGCCCGAACGACCCGGACGTGTGGTATCAGGTTGCCGAGACGCGCGGCCTGTCAGGCAACATCATCGGCCTGCACCAGGCGCGCGCCGAGTACTTCGCGCTGGTGGGCGACTATCGGCAAGCCATTCAGCAACTGGATTTTGCCAAGCGCAAGGCTGGCAACAACTTCCCGCTTTCGTCACGAATCGATGCACGTCAACGCGAGCTGATGGAGCAGGAACGCATGATCAAGGACATGATGGGCTAAGGACTCAAAAAACGTCGGACACAAAAAAATCCGCCTCTTTCGAGGCGGTTTTTTATTCAGCCAACAACCGGATTATTCAGCCAGTTTGAAGGTGATGAAGCTGGCACGCCCCTGACGTAGAACCCGCATCGACACCGAACGGTTCTTCGGCAACGATTTGGCGATCTCCGTGAATTGCTTGGTCGATTCGATGGCCTGATTGTTCAGGTGAGTAATGACGTCTCCTGGCTGCAAGCCGATCATCGAAGCAGGACCGTCCTGGACTTCCTTGATCACCACACCGCCTTTGAGGTCGTAGGTTTTTTTCTGCTCATCGGTCAGCTCGACCACAGAAACACCCAGGCGATTGCTGCTACGCTCAACGCCGGATTTAGACAAGCTGTCCAACTCTTTACCTTCCTCCGGAATGGCACCGACAGTCAGTTCGACGTTCTGGCGCTTACCGTCGCGGATCACCTCCAGCTTAGCCTTGGAGCCAGCTTTCAACGCGCCCACAAGGTGCGGCAGATCGGCAGACATGACGATCGGTTGACCGTTCATGCTCAGGATAACGTCACCGACTTGCAGGCCACCCTTGGCAGCCGGGCCGTCATCCTGGATCTGGGCAACCAGCGCACCGGCCGGCTTCTCCAGACCGAACGATTCGGCCAGATCCTTGTTCACTTCCTGAATCACGACACCCAACCAGCCGCGGCTGACTTTGCCGCCGCTTTTCAGCTGATTGGACACATCCATGGCCACATCGATGGGAATGGCGAACGAAACGCCCATGAAGCCACCGGAGCGGGTATAGATCTGCGAGTTGATCCCGACCACTTCACCATTGAGGTTGAACAGCGGTCCACCGGAGTTACCCGGGTTGATCGGCACGTCGGTCTGAATGAACGGCACATAGTTTTCGTTCGGCAGGCTACGGCCAACGGCACTGACGATGCCTTGGGTCACGGTGTGGTCAAAGCCGAATGGCGAACCGATTGCCACGACCCACTGCCCGGCTTTCAAGTCCTGGGATTTGCCCAGCTTCAAGACCGGCAGATCCTTGCCTTCAACTTTCAGCAGCGCCACGTCGGAACGTGGGTCGGTACCGATCAGTTTGGCTTTCATTTCGCTGCGATCGGCGAGACGCACGACAATTTCGTCAGCATCGGCGATCACATGATTGTTGGTGAGGATGTAGCCATCAGGCGAAATGATGAAACCCGAACCCAGGGATTGGGCTTCACGCTGGCGATCGCCCCGCGGTGAACGAGGCTGCTGCGGCATGCCTCGCTCGAAAAACTCGCGAAGCGCCGGCGGCAAACCTTCCAGGTCAGGCATATCCTGGATCGACACTTTGCGGTCCGGCAGTTTTTGCGTGGTACTGATGTTGACCACCGCAGGCGAGGCCTGTTCGACCAGTTGCGTGAAATCAGGCAATTCGACCGCTTGAGCGGCGACCGCCTGACCGAGCACCAGCACGGTGGCAATAATGGAGAGGTAAGACTTCAAGCGTGGTATCGACATACGGCTCCCGTTACGACGAGCATGGTTAAGCGATATGGATCAAGGAACACCGAGAAAGATACGCCGGTATCTTTGTTCCGGGAACAACAAACAAGGCCAGAGCCGAGGGCTCTGACTTAAGAAAAATTCACTGGATTTTGCAAATTGAAATGTTCACGAAACATTTCGATCTCAGCTTACTGCTTGGTTGTGGCAGCGTCAGCGCGCATGGAAAGCGCAATCCGTTCAGCAGTGCCTATCGGAATTTCGCCCACTACCGTGACCATCATCTCGCCTTGCGCAGTGGTCAGACGTCGGGACACAGCAACGGTTGGCCCCAGCTGAATACGGGTGTCGGTGACGACAGCGCCATTCAAAGGCTCCAAAAACACCGAAAAGCGAGCCAGACCATCGTCATACATCAGGCTGCTGACCTGTGTCTTGGTCTCAGGATCCTTGCGCGCCGAACTGCTGGTCAGTTCAAAACCGGGTGGCAACCAATCCGAATGCCAGGTTTGAGCGGCCTTGACCGCGGAGGACTTGTCACTCTCGAGGTTGACCGCCTTGCAATCGGCGCCAGGCTGCAGATCACCCTCTGACGGGACAGTGGTGGTATCGAGTCGCGTAAACTGGAATCGCTCGAGCAACTGCCCTTTGTCATTGAGCAGCAACGATTTGAGCGGCAACCCGGTTTCCTTGTCCAGATGCAGTTCAAAACCGTAGCGATGCTGATCGCGAGGCGTCAGCGAAACAATCACGGCCGATCGCCCGGCCACGCGCGATTTGCCGATAACGGCAAGGTCATACCAATTCTTGAGCTTTTGTGGATCGATTACGCGGGCGGCCGAGTTGGGGGTATCCCCAAGCCCTGCGATCAGGGTGCCGCTTACGCATTGCGTATGCCCGTCAACGCGCACAACCTCCTGCGCGGAGCCATCGAGCTGAAGCAGACGCTCGTGGACCTTGCCCTCCTGGACGCGGTGCCAGATGTTGTGGGTAGAAAAACTACCGTTACGCTCGTAGACAAAAGTACCTTGAAAGCTTTGCTGCTGCTCGGCCTGACCAAGACGGGTCAACCAGTCCTGGGCTTCATCGGCATGGGCTGGAACAACGAACCAGCCACCCAGCAGAAGCGTAAGTAAAGGTATGGCGCGCATGATCCTCCTTAACGGTTTTCCAGGCTCGCTGCACGAGCGTAAGGCAGAGCGCTCTCAGTACCTTTCAGTGCAGCCTGTTGAGCATGTTGGCGCAAGTAGCCCGGCAGACGTTGATCGTGCCAGCCTGGCTGACCTTGCAGTACGCCATTGGCCATGGGACCGGTGGCATCCGAACTCTCATTGTAGCCTGCCAAAACAGCCGGGCCTTTTACTTGCGGAGCAACCAGGCTTTGTTGGCTGGATTGCTGAGCCAGTTCTACCCCGGCGATCTCGTCCTGATTGTAAAGACGAACACCCGCCAGTACGGCAAGGGTCACCGAAGCGGCTACCGCCAGACGTCCCAGGCTGCGCCATGGACCACGGGAGACTTTTGCCGGTACGGCTTCGTCAGCCAGAGCAGCAGATACCGCCGCAGCGATGTCCAGACGTGGAAGCAGCAGGTCCTTGTGCATCACTGCCCGAGCGATCTGATAACGAGCCCAGGTTTCACGGGTTTCGACATCGTCACAGGCATTCAATACCCGACGTAACTCCAGCTCGTCCGCTTCGTTATCCATCACTGCGGACAGCGATTCCTGCAGGGCTTCACGACTCATGGCGTTCCTCTCTTGGCTGTCGCCGCTGTCTTTAGTTTTCCTGCAACAATGGCTGCAGGGCTTTATCGATGGCCTCCCGAGCGCGGAAAATCCGGGAGCGCACGGTGCCTACCGGACACTGCATGACGCTCGCAATGTCCTCGTAACTCAGACCATCAAATTCACGTAAAGTTAACGCCGTACGCAAATCTTCTGGCAGTTGCTGAATGGTTCGATGGACGGTGCCTTCGATCTCATCCCGCAGCAAAGCTCGTTCTGGCGACTCGAGATCCTTGAGGCCATGATCGCCATCGTAGAACTCTGCATCCTCGGAACTGACATCGCTATCCGGCGGCCGACGGCCGCGTGAAACCAGATAGTTTTTCGCCGTGTTGATGGCGATGCGGTAAAGCCACGTGTAAAACGCGCTGTCTCCGCGAAAATTTCCAAGCGCACGGTACGCCTTGATAAAGGCTTCCTGTGCCACATCCTGGGCTTCATGGGTGTCGTGCACAAAACGCACGATCAACCCGAGAATTTTGTGCTGGTATTTCAGCACTAACAGATCGAATGCACGCTTGTCACCGCGCTGAACGCGTTCGACCAGCTGCTGATCCTCTTCCTGGGTTAGCATGAACACTCCTCGATAAGCTTGGAGGAGGCTTGCAAAACTAAACGACCGGACTTGCAAACATAGACTCGGGCTTTTCGCAAAAGTTCTCCCCCTCCAGGCAAGTTTCCTGCGGGCACTGATTCGGCACGCACGAAAAGCGCAGCGCGAGATGACCCGGCTGCGCAAATAATCTTGTCATCGGATTCGCTGGCAAGGATCCAACTGCTGACCCTGCGCGGACGCCGACACTGTCCCTTGATTCAGGCAACCGTCTATTGATATTGGGCCTTTGGCAAAAGTTCCAAATATTTATAGCCGTGCCAAACCGACATTGTGCAACCGTGAAGAGAAAAAGACTGTTAAATCCACGATACAGTCCACATGTTGGCGAATCGTCAGAAAAAACATCCGACGAAGCGACAGGTCTTTTCTGTCACGGTAGTTTCACAATGCCATATCGGCTCGGGTATTGTGCCGCTCCCCCCCTCTATATACTAGTGGGCTGTGCGGTTGCCTGACTCACCTGTCCAGATGTCTGGCGCCTACCCCGACCCGGGTCGCTTTGAGCGGAATCCTGAAATGAGCCAACAGTTTCAACACGATGTTCTGGTAATTGGCAGCGGTGCTGCCGGTTTGAGCCTTGCGCTGACCTTGCCCGGTCATTTGCGCATCGCCGTACTGAGCAAAGGCGACCTCGCCAACGGCTCGACATTCTGGGCGCAGGGCGGCGTGGCTGCCGTCCTCGACGACACCGACACCATCGAATCCCACGTCGATGACACCCTGAACGCTGGCGGTGGCCTATGCCACGAAGACGCCGTGCGCTTTACCGTCGAACACAGTAAAGAAGCCATTCAATGGCTGATCGACCAGGGCGTGCCATTTACCCGTGATGAACAGTCCGGCACTGAAGATGGCGGATTCGAATTTCACCTGACTCGCGAAGGCGGGCACAGCCACCGGCGCATCATCCATGCCGCCGATGCCACGGGCGCTGCAATATTCCGGACGCTGCTCGCCCAGGCCAAGCAACGACCGAACATCGAGTTGCTCGAGCAACGCGTTGCCGTCGATCTGATCACGGAAAAACGCCTGGGTCTTGAAGGCGATCGCTGCCTGGGCGCCTATGTGCTCAATCGCGCCACCGGGGAAGTCGACACCTACGGCGCGCGCTTCGTGATTCTTGCATCCGGCGGAGCGGCCAAGGTCTACCTCTATACCAGCAACCCTGATGGTGCCTGCGGCGACGGCATCGCCATGGCTTGGCGTTCAGGATGCCGGGTGGCAAATCTGGAATTCAATCAGTTCCACCCCACTTGCCTTTATCACCCACAGGCCAAGAGTTTCCTGATCACCGAAGCACTGCGTGGCGAAGGTGCACACCTGAAACTGCCCAACGGCGAACGCTTCATGCAGCGTTTCGACCCTCGTGCCGAACTGGCCCCAAGGGACATCGTGGCCCGGGCCATCGACCATGAGATGAAGCGACTCGGTATCGACTGCGTCTATCTGGACATCAGCCACAAGTCCGAAGACTTCATCAAAACGCATTTCCCGACCGTGTACGAGCGCTGCCTCGAATTTTCCATCGACATCACCAAGCAACCGATTCCGGTCGTTCCGGCGGCGCATTACACCTGCGGCGGCGTGATGGTCGACCAGCAAGGTCGCACCGATGTGCCGGGGCTCTACGCGATTGGCGAAACCAGCTTTACCGGCCTGCATGGCGCCAACCGAATGGCCAGCAATTCGTTGCTGGAATGCTTTGTGTATGCGCGCTCAGCCGCGGCGGACATCCTGGAACAATTGCCGAACGTTTCGGCGCCCACCGCCCTGCCCATCTGGGACGCGAGCCAGGTGACCGACTCCGATGAAGACGTGATCATTGCGCACAACTGGGATGAACTGCGGCGATTCATGTGGGACTACGTGGGCATCGTGCGCACCAACAAACGCCTGCAACGGGCCCAGCATCGGGTGCGCCTGCTGCTGGACGAGATCGACGAGTTCTACAGCAACTACAAAGTCAGCCGGGATTTGATCGAGTTGCGCAACCTGGCCCAGGTGGCCGAGCTGATGATTCGCTCAGCCATGGAGCGCAAGGAAAGTCGCGGCCTGCATTACACCCTCGACTATCCGAAGATGCTGCCAGTCGCGCTGGACACTATTCTGGTGCCGTCCACCTACGTCGACTGAACTTGAGCCGCACCCGCAGGCGTCGGTGCAGATCCGCCGCCTGCGAATCCCGAGGCACGCAAACGGAGCGGACACGCCGCTCGCCCCGCAGACGAACCCGCAGCAGCACCACCAACGGCAGCGCGATGCTGTCCGGACGAAGCTGCACCGCTTGCCATCCCGCCGCCTGACTCCATAACTGCCAGCCATCGGCATCGCGACGCAAGCCGCAGAAGGCCCGGGCGTGGGTCAGCAGAATCTGGCGTGGCAATGCCCAAACGGCGTGCAGCAGACAGCAAAAGGCGCCGAGCAAGCTGGCCCAAAGCGGAATAGCGAGAAGCCATAGGGAACCCAGCGCGAACAGCTGGGCCAACAGATACGCCGCCAGCAACTGCCGTGAGGCATGCCAGCGGCACTCGAAACCATTACTTGGGCTGAACACGGTCCAGAATCATGCGAACCATGCGCTGAAGCTCAGGATCTTCAGATTCGGCGCGTTCCA
Source organism: Pseudomonas sp. TE12234 (assembly GCF_054061835.1). Lineage (NCBI taxonomy): Bacteria > Pseudomonadati > Pseudomonadota > Gammaproteobacteria > Pseudomonadales > Pseudomonadaceae > Pseudomonas > Pseudomonas sp. TE12234. The sequence goes on along the minus strand of NZ_JBSSEP010000010.1, from coordinate 179,504 downwards.
TGAACCAGCCGAACATGTCCTGATCTTCGCATTCGAGCAACCTGACGTAACAGGCGCGATCAACCTCGTTGAGGTGCGGATAAACCTCTTTCACAAACGGCACCAGCAACACGTCAAGCTCAAGCATGCCGCGGCGGCTGTGCCAGTAGAGGCGATTCAGTTCAACATCTTCGACCATGGAGCGCTCCTCAAATAGGCCGCAAGTATACAGCCCCGCGCCCGGTCGAACAGTCGGCTTTGGTCGGGCACCGACGATCCTTTGTGAACTACCCATTTCAAGAGCGCCCCCTTATCATGTCCGCCAGACTCTTTACCCTGCGATGACCCATGGCCGATTCTGCTTTTTTCTGCACGCTGTCTCATGAAGGTGTTCTGGCGGTCCGTGGCGCGGACGCCGGCAAGTTCCTGCAAGGCCAATTGACCTGCAACCTCAATTACCTGAGCGATACCCAGGCCAGTCTCGGTGCGCGCTGCACGCAGAAAGGCCGGATGCAGTCGAGCTTCCGCATCCTGCTCGAAGGTGACGGCGTGCTCATGGCCATGGCCAGCGAGTTGCTCGAACCGCAACTGGCAGACCTGAAAAAATACGCTGTTTTTTCCAAGTCCAAACTGACGGACGAAAGCGCTGCCTGGGTCCGCTTTGGCGTCGATCATGGCGATGCCGCGCTCAAAAGTCTCGGCCTCGAACTGCCCGCTGAAACCGACCAGGTCGTGCGCAATGACGGCCTGATCGCCCTTCGCGTGTCCCCTGATCGCGCCGAACTCTGGGTCAGCGCCGATCAAAGCGACGCGGTCAAGGGCAAGCTGTCCGCCCTGCTCGCCGAAGGCGAACTGAATCAATGGCTGCTGGGCCAGATCCGCGCCGGGATCGGCCAGGTGATGCCGGGCACCCGCGAGCTGTTCATCCCGCAGATGCTCAACCTGCAGGCGGTCGGGGGCGTGAGCTTCAAGAAAGGTTGCTACACCGGCCAGGAAATCGTTGCGCGGATGCAGTATCTGGGCAAGCTCAAGCGCCGCCTGTATCGCCTGAGCCTGGACGCCAGCGAACTGCCTGAGCCTGGCACCCAGCTGTTTTCCCCAAGCCATGGCAGTTCAATCGGCGAAGTGGTACTGGCCGCCCAGGGCGAACAACAGATTGAACTGCTGGCGGTGCTGCAAGCCGATGCGGCAGAGGCCGGCGACATTCACGTCGGTGCGCTCGACGGCCCCGCCCTGCACTTGCTCGACCTGCCTTATGAACTGGACCGCGACCGCGAAATCCAGCGTTAACAGCAGTACTTTTTGGCGACACCTAGAGAACAGAAATGAGTGAGCTGGCGGAAAAGGTCCAACAGGATTTGGTTGAGGCCATCGATAACGATGACCTGGTTCTGCCAACATTGCCGGAAGTGGCGCTGCAGATTCGCAAGGCAGCCGAAGACCCTGACGTCAGTATCAGCGCCCTGAGCAAAGTGATCGGCCGCGACGCGGCGCTGTCGGCGCGGCTGATCAAAGTGGTCAACAGCCCGCTGCTGCGCGCGACCCAGGAAGTCACCGAGTTGCACACGGCCGTCACTCGCCTGGGGATCAACTACAGCAGCAACCTGGCCATCGGCCTGGTCATGGAACAGATTTTCCATGCCCGCTCCGAAGTGGTGGAACAGAAAATGCGCGATGTCTGGCGCAAAAGCCTGGAAATCGCCGGTGTCAGCTATGCACTGTGCCGCAACTACACCCAGCTCAAACCCGATCAGGCGGCCCTTGGCGGGCTGGTGCACCAGATCGGCGTACTGCCCATCCTGACTTATGCCGAAGATCACTATGACCTGCTGTCCGACCCGGTCAGCCTCAACCACGTGATCGACCATATCCATCCGCTGCTGGGCGATAAATTGCTCAGGGTCTGGGAATTTCCGGACATGCTGGTGCAGGTACCGCGGCTGTACCTGAACTTCAAGCGACAGTCGGCTCAAATCGATTACGTCGATCTGGTGCAGGTAGCCAGTCTGTATTGCCACCAAGATACAGATCACCCGATCTCGCGCATCGACCCCTTCAGCGTGCCCGCCTTCAACAAGCTCGGGATCGACCCTGAGGACAAGGCAATGTGCGCCGACCTGGAAGAAACCCGGACGATGTTTTATTAAGCATGAATGCAATTCCTGTGGCGAGGGAGCTGGCTCCCTCGCCACAAATGCTCTACTCACTCGCCCGCAATAAAACTGACCCGCACTTTCAACCCTGCGTGCTCGCCATCATGCAGGCTGATCTGCGCCAGGTGCGCACGGCAGATCTCGCCGACAATCGCCAGGCCCAACCCGGACCCGGCAACGTGCTGGTTGCGTCGGTAAAAACGTTCGAACACGCGATCGCGCTCATCCAGGGGAATACCCGGTCCGTCATCCTCAACCTCCAGCACCGCCGGGGCCGAGACACGCAAAATCACGTTGCCGCCCGGTGGCGTATGGGCCAGCGCGTTGTCCACCAGGTTGCTCAACAGTTCGTTGAGCAAGGTCGGCTCACCCCGCATCCACACCGGTTCGTCCGCTTCCAGCGCCAGCGCCACACCGCGCTTGTGGGCCAGCGGCGCCATGGCCATACCCAGGTCACGCGCCAGTTGACTGAGATCGAGCAACTGCGCGCCACCCTCGGCAATCGCCCGGGCGCCGTTTTCGACCCGTGCCAGGGAGAGCAATTGATTGGCCAGATGGGTCAAGCGATCGGTGCCCTGGGCAGCGGTTTCCAGGGTACTGCGCCAGGTTTGCGGTTCGCTTGAACGCAGACCCAGTTCCAGCCGTGCCTTCAGCGCCGCCAAGGGGGTGCGCAGTTCGTGGGCGGCATCGGCGATGAACTGCGCCTGACGCTCGAACTGACCGCGCAGGCGCTCGGTAAAGTGATTGAGCGCTCGCACCAGCGGCCACAACTCATGCTGCACTTCCACCAACGGCAATGGCCGCAGGTCATCCGGCTGACGCTCCTCCACCGCCGAGCGCAAGCGCTCCAGCGGACGCAGTGCGGCACTGACCGCAAACCACACAATCAGCAGCGCGCCGATCGCCAGCATGCCCAGGCGCAGCAGGGTATCCGCCGCCAGGCTACGGGCCATCCTGACACGTGCCTCATCGGTCTCGGCGACGCGAATTTCCGCCATGCCATTCATGTTCGGTTCGCTGACCGGTTTGAGCAGGCTCACCACCCGCACGTTCTGCCCCCGATAGGTCGCGTTGTAAAAGCGTGCCAGCGCCGGATAGTCATCGGTGCGCGGCGTCCCCGGGGGTGGCGGTGGCAGGTTTTCGTAACCGGAGATCAGCTTCTGATTGATGTCGTTGACCAGGTAGAAAATCCGCCCGGCGCTGTCGTAGGCGAACGTATCGAGGGCCACATAAGGCACATCCGCACTCAGCGTTCCGTCGCGCTGGGAAACACCGGCGGCAATGGTCCGCGCCGACGCGAGCAAGGTGCGGTCATACGCGGTGTCGGCCGCTTCGCGACCATTCCAGTAAGCACTCAAGCCACTGGCCAGCATCAGCACCACCAGCAACAGCGCCAGGTTCCACAGCAACCGCCAGCGCAGACTGCTGGGCTTATGCATCGCGACTTTCCAGCAGGTAACCAAGGCCGCGGAAGGTCACAATGGCGACCGGCTGGCCATCGAGTTTCTTGCGCAGGCGGTGCACGTAGATTTCGATGGCGTCGGGGCTGGCCTCCTCGTCGAGACCGAACACTTGCGACGCCAATTGCTCCTTGCTCATCACCCGGCCGGGACGGGCGATCAGGGCTTCAAGTACGGCCTGTTCACGGGAGGTCAGGGTCAGCAATTCTTCGCCGAGGGTGAAGCGCCGGGTTTCCAGGTCATAGGCCAGCACCCCGCAACGCTGGATGCGTTCCCCGCCCAGCACACTGCGGCGCAGCAAGGCTTTGACCCGGGCTTCGAGTTCGGTGAGTTCGAAAGGTTTGGCCAGGTAATCATCGGCGCCGAGGTTCAGGCCGTGGACCCGATCCTTGACGTCGCTGCGGGCAGTCAGCATCAACACCGGCAGGTTCTTGCCCCGTGCGCGCAAACGCGCCAACACCTCGAAACCATCCATGCGCGGCAGGCCGACATCGAGAATCGCCATGGCGTATTCCTCGCTGCCCAGTGCCAGGTCGGCCGACACGCCGTCGTGCAGCACATCCACGGTCAAGCCGGTGCTCTTGAGCGCCTGGGCGACACTTTCGGCGAGCTGCAGATGGTCTTCGACGAGCAGGACACGCATGGATTTTTACCTCGTTCAGGGATGGTCGACGCCATTCTTTGGCGCGGAGTTTACAGCGGCATCCGCCACTGTGAAGCCTGAAAAAACGTGAAAGCCAGCTGAAAGGTTAACGAAAGGTTAGCCCGTTACAGTCCAGCCACGGACAGTTTCGGCTGCCGTCGCTGCTGCCATGCAGCGATACGAAAAACGCCTCGAAGCGTTTTCGACAAATAAGAACAATAAACGGAGTCAGTCATCCATGCAGTCCTTGCAGACCCAGGCTATCGCGCCTGCCCGCCTCTCCCGTTTCAGCCACACTGCGCTTGCCAGCGCTGCCGCCCTTGCCGGTTTTTCACCGTTGAGCCAGGCCGCCTTCATCGAAGACAGCTCGGCCACTTTCGAAACCCGCAACATGTACTTCAACCGCGATTTTCGCGACGGTACCAGTGCCCAACAGTCCAAGCGTGACGAGTGGGCCCAGGGTTTCATGCTCAATCTGAAATCGGGTTACACCGATGGCACCGTGGGGTTCGGTGTCGATGCGCTGGGCATGATGGGGGTCAAGCTCGACTCAAGCCCCGACCGTACCGGGACCGGCCTGTTGCCGACCGACGATGGGCGCGCCGTCGACGAATACTCCAAGCTCGGCCTGACCGGCAAGGTGAAAATCTCCGCCAGCGAGCTGAAAGTCGGCACCCTGATTCCGGAACTGCCGATCCTCAAGCCCAATGACGGGCGCATCCTGCCGCAGACCTTCGAAGGCGGCATGCTGACCTCCAGGGAAATCAAGAACCTGACCTTCACCGGCGGGCGCCTGGACAAGGCCAAGGATCGCGACAGCACCGACTTCGAGGACATTGCCCTCAACAACAAGAACGGCCGCTTCGCCGGAACGGTAGCCGGCAAACACTTCGACTTTGGCGGCCTGGACTACAAGTTCACCGACAAGATCACCGGCAGCTACCACTTCGCGCAGCTCGATGAAGTCTACAACCAGCACTTTCTCGGGCTGGTCGCTTCGCAGCCGCTGGGCCCCGGCACCTTTGCCAGCGACCTGCGGTTTGCCATCAGTGATGACCAGGGCCAGGCCCGTGGCGGCAAGATCGACAACAAGTCCCTCAACGGACTGGTGAGCTACGCCTTGAGCGGGCACAAGTTCAGCGCCGGCTACCAGCACATGTCCGGCGACAGCGCGTTCCCGTATGTAGATGGCAGCGATCCTTACCTGGTCAACTTCGTGCAGATCAACGACTTTGCCGGCGCTGAAGAACGCTCCTGGCAGGCGCGTTATGACTTCGACTTTGTCACCCTCGGCATCCCTGGCCTGAGCTTCATGAGCCGTTACGTGAGCGGTGACAACATCAAGCTCAAGAACGGTGACGAAGGCAAAGAGTGGGAGCGCAACTCCGAGATCAAATATGTAGTACAAAGCGGCGCGCTCAAGGATGTCGCCGTTCGCCTGCGCAATGCCACCTACCGCTCCAATTACTCCGCTCGCGATGCCGATGAAGTGCGTCTGCTGGTGAGCTATAGCGTTGCCCTTTGGTAATTCAGTACGTCCATAACAACAACTCCCAAGGAGACTTGAATGAACCTGTCAATGCGTAAAATTGCCCTCGCCGCCAGCGTCCTGCTGTTCACCGGCCAAGCGCTCGCCGACGAGCCAAAACGACCGGAATGCATCGCCCCGGCCTCGCCAGGTGGTGGTTTCGACCTGACCTGCAAACTGGCGCAAAGCGCGCTGGTCAACGAAAAGCTGCTGACCAAACCCATGCGCGTGACCTACATGCCCGGTGGCGTCGGCGCGGTCGCGTACAACGCGGTCGTCGCCCAGCGTCCGGCCGATGCTGGCACCCTGGTGGCCTGGTCCAGCGGTTCGCTATTGAACCTGGCCCAGGGCAAGTTCGGGCGTTTCGATGAAACCAACGTGCGCTGGCTCGCCGCCGTTGGCACCAGCTACGGCGCCATCGCTGTGAAAAGCGATTCGCCCTACAAGACCCTGGACGACCTGGTGCAGGCGTTGAAGAAAGATCCGAGCAAAGTGGTGATCGGTTCCGGCGGCACGGTCGGCAGCCAGGACTGGATGCAAACCGCGCTGATCGCCAAGGCCGCGGGGATCAACCCGCGCGACCTGCGTTATGTCGCACTCGAGGGTGGCGGTGAAATCGCTACGGCCCTGCTCGGCGGCCACATCCAGGTCGGCAGCACCGACATTTCCGACTCCATGCCGCACATCCTCAGCGGCGACATGCGCTTGCTGGCGGTGTTCGCCGACAAGCGTCTCGACGAGCCGGAAATGAAAGACATCCCGACCGCCAGGGAACAAGGCTACGACATCGTCTGGCCGGTGGTTCGCGGTTTCTACCTCGGCCCGAAAGTCAGCGATGAAGATTACGCCTGGTGGAAAGCGGCCTTTGACAAGCTGCTGGCTTCCGAAGACTTCGCCAAGTTGCGCGATCAGCGGGAACTGTTCCCGTTCGCCATGACCGGCCCCGAGCTGGACACCTACGTGAAGAAGCAGGTGGCGGACTACAAAGTGCTGGCCAGAGAGTTCGGCCTGATTCAGTGATCGCCTCCGTCCAGCTAGCGGCTGCGGCTCCCGTTTGCGGGGGGGCGTGGCCCAGGAGTTCCCCATGCTCTTACAACGCATTTTTGCATCGGTGCTGTTGCTGGCCTGTATTGGCCTGGCGCTGATGGCATGGCCGTATCAAGCGGCTTTTTCCTACGAACCGGTAGGGCCTCGGGCCTTTCCGCTGTTGATGCTCGGCCTGATGGGCGCGGCGCTGCTGTACATGGTTTTTCGCCCGGCACCGATCAAGCACAGCGCTGACGAACCGCCACTGGACCGCGCCACCCTGAACAAGATCGGCTTCTGCGTGGTGCTGTTGCTGGTGTTCGCCGGCGCCTTCGAGCCCCTCGGTTTCATCGTCGCCAGCATCCTCACCGGTGTGCCGATGGCGCGCCTGTATGGCGGCCGCTGGTTGCCCAGTGTCGTGATCATCAGCCTGATGGCCGTCGGCCTCTACCTGCTGTTCGACAAGTTGATGGACGTGCCGCTGCCGCTTGGCGTGCTCGACGTTCTGGAGAACTGATATGGATACTCTTGGCTATTTGGGTCAGGGTTTCGGCGTTGCGCTGAGCCCGTACAACCTGGTGACCGCCCTCTGCGGCACCCTGATCGGCACCGTCGTGGGCCTGTTGCCAGGCCTGGGGCCGATCAATGGCGTGGCACTGTTGATCCCGATCGCATTCGCCCTCGGCCTGCCACCGGAGTCGGCACTGATCCTGTTGGCGGCGGTGTACCTGGGCTGCGAGTACGGCGGCCGGATCAGCTCGATCCTGCTGAACATCCCTGGCGAAGCCTCCACCGTGATGACCACCCTCGACGGCTATCCGATGGCCCGCAAAGGCCTGGCCGGCGTGGCTTTGTCGCTCTCGGCGTGGAGCTCGTTCATCGGCGCCTTCATCGCGACTTGCGGCATGGTGCTGTTCGCCCCGCTGCTGGCGAAATGGGCGATTGCCTTCGGACCGGCGGAATATTTCGTGCTGATGGTGTTCGCCATTGTCTGTCTCGGCGGCATGGCCGGTGATCGTCCGCTCAAGACCTTCATCGCGGCGCTGATCGGCCTGTTCCTGTCGACCGTCGGCATCGACGCCAACAGCGGCGTGTATCGTTTTACCGGCGATAACATCCACCTGACCGACGGCATTCAGTTCGTCGTGCTGGTGCTGGGCCTGTTCTCCATCAGCGAAATCCTCCTGCTGCTGGAAAAAACCCATCATGGTCAGGAAGCGGTGAAAGCCACCGGGCGGATGATGTTCAACGTCAAGGAAGCGGCATCGGTGTTCGTGGTGAACATTCGTTGCGGCGTACTCGGTTTCATCATGGGTGTGTTGCCGGGTGCCGGTGCGACCCTGGCCAGTGCCGTGGCCTACATGACCGAGAAACGCATCGCGGGCGCCAAGGGCACGTTCGGCCAGGGTGATATGCGCGGCCTGGCCGCACCGGAAACCGCCATTGGCGGCGCGGCCTGCGGTGCGCTGGTGCCGATGCTGACCCTGGGTGTGCCTGGCTCGGGCACCACGGCAGTGATGATCGGCGCGCTCTCGCTGTACAACATCACGCCGGGACCGCTGTTGTTCCAGCAGCAACCCGACATCGTCTGGGGCCTGATTGCCTCGTTGTTCATCGCCAACGTCATGCTGGTCATCCTCAACATCCCGATGATCCGCATTTTCACGCGCATCCTCGCCGTACCGAACTGGGCACTGGTACCGGTGATCGCCATCATTACCGGGATCGGCGTCTACGCGGTGCACGCGACCACCTTCGACCTGTTCCTGATGATCGGCATCGGCATCTTCGGCTACATCCTGCGCAAGCTGGACTTCCCGTTGTCGCCCCTGCTGCTGGGCTTCATCCTCGGAGGCTTGATGGAGCAGAACCTGCGTCGCGCCCTGTCGATTTCCAACGGAGCGCTGGAGATCCTCTGGTCGAGCCCGATCACCTTCGGTTGCTGGGTCCTGACCGCGATCATGCTGCTGATGCCGATCATCCGTATCTGGCGTAAACGTTCGGCCGCGCAACGCGCCATCGCTGATGTCTGATCGGTCACCCTTCAAACTCTGGTGGGGAACCCCGCTGGTCGGCCTGATGGGCGGCTACCTCGCCAGCCAGGTCGGCTGGCCGCTGCCATGGATGGTCGGCTCGTTGCTGGCGATCATCCTGGTGCGCTGCCTGACCCCCTGGCAATTGGCGGAAATCCCTGGCGGCCGCAAGTGCGGCCAGTGGATCGTCGGTATCGGCATCGGCCTGCATTTCACCCCGGTGGTGATGGAGCAGGTGCTGAGTCATTTCGGTCTGATCTTCTTTGGCGCATTGGTCACCAGCCTGTCCGCCGTGGTCGGGGTCTGGTTGATGCGGCGCACCGGCGAGGATCGCGCCACCGCATTCTTCTCCAGCATGCCCGGTGGCTCCGGGGAGATGGTCAACCTCGGCGCCCGTAATGGCGCGGTGCTCAGCCGCGTTGCCGCCGGGCAAAGTCTGCGGGTACTGGTCGTCGTGCTGTGTGTACCGGCGGCGTTCAAGTATTTGTTGGGCGACGGGGCGCCGGTCTCCCATGCCACCGCCGTGGACTGGCGCTGGCTGGCCCTGCTGTTCCCGGCTGGCGCGCTGGCGGCCTGGATCTGGGAGCGTTTGCGTCAACCCAACCCGTGGCTGTTCGGCCCGTTGCTGGTGAGCGCGGCGGTGAGCATTGGCTGGGATTTGCACATCGGTTTGCCCCAGGGCGGCAGCCAGATCGGCCAGTGGCTGATCGGCAGCGGTCTGGGCTGTCACTTCAACCGGCAGTTTTTCCGACGCGCGCCCTCGTTCATGGGGCGCACCCTGATCGGGACTGTGCTGACCATGCTGATCGCCACGGCGGCGGCATTGGGCTTGAGCGCGCTGACCCACCTGGATCTGCGTTCGCTGACCCTGGGCATGATGCCCGGCGGGATTGCCGAGATGAGCCTGACGGCGGAAACCCTGCAACTGTCGGTGCCGCTGGTGACGGCGATGCAGGTGATGCGGCTGTTGTTTGTGTTGTTTCTGGCGGAGCCGTTGTTCCAGTATTGGAACCGCAAACCCGAGTGATACCGAGTCACTGTGGCGAGGGAACTTGCTCCCTCGCCACAGCAAACTCTCAGCCTGCCTGAACCGGCGGCAAACGCCACTCGATCGGTGTCTCGCCATTCTGTTCCAGGAACTTGTTGGTACGGCTGAAGTGCCCGCAACCCAGGAAGCCACGATAAGCCGACAACGGCGAAGGGTGTACCGAGGTCAGGACCAAATGCTTGGTCGCATCGATCAGCTTCTGTTTGCTCTGGGCATGGGCGCCCCACAGCATGAACACCAGATGCGGTTGCTGCTGGCTGACGACTTCAATGATCCGGTCGGTGAAAAACTGCCAGCCCTTGTCCTTGTGCGCATTGGCATTGGCGCGCTCGACCGTCATGGTGGTGTTGAGCATCAACACGCCCTGATAGGCCCAGCTCTGCAGATAGCCGTGGTTGGGGATGTCGATGTTCAGGTCACGTTTCAACTCTTTATAGATGTTCACCAGCGAGGGCGGCGCCGGGACACCCGGTTGCACCGAAAAGCACAAACCGTGCGCCTGGCCCGGACCGTGGTACGGGTCCTGGCCAAGGATGACGACCTTGACCTTGTCCAGCGGCGTGGAGTTGAGCGCGTTGAAAATCATCGGGCCCGGTGGATAGATTTCCTTGCCGGCCGCCCGCTCCTCTTGCAGGAATTTTCGCAACTCCGCCATGTAGGGCTGGTCGAATTCGGCACGCAGCGCCTCCTTCCAGCTCGGTTCGAGTTTGATACGGTCGTCAGCAGTCATGGTCATATCCGGTAAAAACAATGGGGCGAACCCTAAGAAGGCCCACCACGCTTGTCAATTGATCTGACGCAGATCCGGCACTTTCCCGCACAACGATCATACTTAACCCTCAAATTCCCGATCGAGGTCACGATGAATCTGCACTTCGAAGAACTCACCGGCACCGACGGCGCCCGTATCGGCATCGCCAGCCTGGATGCCGAAAAGTCGCTGAACGCCCTGTCATTGCCGATGATCAAGGCCTTGCGCGCTCAACTGGACACCTGGGCCAAGGAGCCGCAAATCGTCTGTGTATTGTTGCGCGGTAACGGCGCCAAGGCTTTTTGCGCCGGCGGCGAAGTGCGCAGCCTGGTCGAAGCCTGTCGCGCCCATCCCGGCGAAGTGCCGCCCCTGGCCGCGCAGTTCTTCGCCGCGGAATATCGCCTGGACTTCAGCCTGCATACCTACCCCAAACCCTTGATCTGCTGGGGCCATGGCTATGTGCTTGGCGGCGGCATGGGCCTGCTGCAGGGGGCCAGCATTCGCATTGTCACGCCGAGCAGTCGCCTGGCGATGCCGGAGATCAGCATCGGCCTGTACCCGGACGTCGGGGCCAGTTGGTTCCTGTCACGCCTGCCCGGCAAGCTCGGATTGTTCCTTGGCCTGACCGGCGCCCACATGAACGCTCGCGATGCGATCGATCTGGACCTGGCCGACCGTTTCCTGCTCGATGAGCAGCAGGAAGCCCTGATCGAAGGCCTGTTGCAGTTGAACTGGCAGGAACAGACCCCGAGGCAGCTCAACAGTCTGCTCAAGGCCTTGCAGCAGGAAGCCGTCGCGCACATGCCCGAATCCCAATGGTTGCCGCGGCGCCAGCGCATTGATGAGCTGCTGGACGTCAGTGATGTGGTTTGCGCCTGGAAGGCCATCAGTGCGCTGCGCGATCACCCGGATCTGCTGCTCAGCCGCGCCGCGCGAACCCTGAGCGAAGGTTCGCCGCTGACCGCGCACCTGGTGTGGGAACAGATCATCCGCGCGCGGCATATGTCGCTGGCGCAAGTCTTCCAGATGGAATACACCCTGAGCCTCAATTGCTGCCGTCATCCGGAGTTCAGCGAAGGCGTGCGTGCACGGTTGATCGACAAGGATCAAAAGCCCCATTGGCACTGGCCCGATATCAACAACGTGCCGGACGCCGTGGTGGAAGCGCATTTCCAAAAGGTTTGGGAGGGTCGCCATCCATTGGCGGACCTGTTGGAGTATTAAACAAAACTGTGGGGGCGAGCTTGCGATCGAGGCTGTGTCAGTCAACACAGCGGTGACTGAACCACCCTCGCGAGCTCGCTCCTACAGGGGAATTTCGTTTAAGTCAGCTTAACGGTCACCCCGGCCGTCGTGATTGCCCCGACCGTTACGGTCACCCCGGTCGTCGTGATTGTGGTCACGTCCGCCACCACGGTGGTCATTGTCCCAATTGCCGCGGTTACGACCGTCCCAGCCATGATTCTCATACGCCCGGTAATCTGCACGTGCCGGGTAGTAACGCGGGGCCGGCTGATAGACCCGCGGTTGCGGGTAATAACGCGGGGTTGGCTGGTAATACCGCGCAGGCGGCACGTAATAGCGCGCCGGTGGCGAGTAGTAACCGCCGCCATTGGAATAGTACGCACCACCGGCGTAATAGGCCGGCGCTGGCGAGCTGTAGACCTCGGAACTGTAGTAACCGTCTCCTCCATCGGGATAAGCCACGCATCCACCCACGGACAATCCCAACACAGCAATCAGTAGAATTCGACGCAGCTTTTTTTGATAGAGCATGGCGGCCTCCTGGACCGCGGGTGAGCCACACCAGCGACGCTGGCAGGCGACAGTCAATGATTCGGTGACTGTCGAAACATCTGACATCAAATTCCGGATCTGGTGCGATTCAGTAACAACTTGAAACATCTCGTGAATTAAAAGTTTTTCATCCATTCAGCCGCTGATTAGTGGTGACCACCGTGGTATCCACCGCGGTAATAACGCGAGCCGTGCCCGCCCCAGTAGTAATAGCGATAGCCACCATAGAAACGGGGACCTGCGTAGTAGTAACCGGGACCGTAATAGTAGGAATAAGGCGCGTAGCCTGGATAGTAATAAGGCGCGTAGCCAGGGTAGTAATAAGGCGCGGAATACACATCGTAGGAGCCGGCGTAGTAATAACAGCCGCAAAGCCCCAGACCGAGCACAACGACCAGCAACACTCGACGAAACATGGCGGCCTCCTGAAAGACCCGCCGTCGGAACAAACCGACTGACACCTGTTTTGACTCGCAATCCGCGACCGAGTGCAGCGCCCTGCCGGCCTTCGGATCAGTGGCCGGCACGTCCCATTGCGGTGCGCGTACGCACCATCACAAGGCAACCCGCCCCCCCTGTTTTCCCCGGCACCTGTCGCCTCACCCGCATGCCAGAGCGCTTCAAGCGACTTGGCACGGCTCTCGCTTTAACAAAGGCGTGCAGGAGTCACCACAGGTTCGCGGCACCACAATTTGCAATGGCTGACTAGGGTTCCGGCTCGCAATCGCGAGTGACTGGTCCGAGAGTTGGCGACCTCCAGTTGAGGTTACACGGCGGGACAAAAGCCCGGGAGACAAGCCACCGTTCACGGTGCCGCGTTGCCTCCTGTCCGCCCTTGATCAACTGGAGAACCATCATGTCCCAGCTTCGTTTACCCGCCTTGCTCGCCGCTGCCTTCGCCGCCCTCGTGAGCCTTTCTTCCCACGCCGCGCAAAAAGACCACTTCAGCGTCTGCTGGACCATCTATGCCGGCTGGATGCCCTGGGAATACGCCGGCAGCCAAGGCATCGTCGACAAATGGGCCAAGAAGTACGGCATCAAGATCGATGTGGTGCAGCTCAATGACTATGTCGAATCGATCAACCAGTACACCGCCGGCCAGTTCGATGGCTGCACCATGACCAACATGGACGCCCTGACCATCCCTGCCGCCGGTGGCGTCGACAGCACGGCGCTGATCGTCAGCGACTTCTCCAACGGCAATGACGGCATCGTGCTCAAGGGCGAAGGCAAGAAAGTCGCCGACCTCAAGGGCATGGACGTCAACCTCGTCGAACTGTCGGTGTCCCACTACCTGCTGGCCCGTGCCCTGGATTCGGTGGACCTCACCGAGAAAGACTTGAAGGTGGTCAACACCTCCGATGCCGATATCTCGGCGGCCTTCAACACCGATCAGGTCAAGGCCGTGACCACCTGGAACCCGATGCTCTCGGACATCAAGGCCAAGCCTGCAGTGACCGAAGTGTTCAACTCCAGCCAGATCCCCGGCGAAATCATGGACATGATGGTGGTCAACTCTCAGACCCTCAAAGACAACCCGGCCCTGGGCAAAGCCCTGACCGGCGCCTGGTTCGAAGTCGTCGAACTGATGAGCGAAAAAAACGCCGCGAGCAAAGCCGCACTGGAGCACATGGCCAAAGCCTCGGGCACTGACCTGGCCGGTTTCCAGGCGCAACTGGACACCACCAAATTGTTCGCCACCCCCCAGGAAGCCCTGGCGTTTTCCACCAGCAAGCAATTGCCGGAAACCATGCGCCGGGTCGCCGAATTCTCATTCCAGCACGGCTTGCTGGGTGAAGGCGCCAAGGACACCAGCGCGGTCGGCATGGCCTTCGCCAACGGCGTGACCAGTGGCGACAAGGGCAACCTCAAGCTGCGCTTCGATCCGAGTTACGTGCAGATGGCCGCCGACGCCAAGCTGTAAGAAGAGGACCTGGCCATGCGCCTGATCAATCGTCATCCGGATCACCCGAGTCGCCTGCTGTTGGTGATCCTGCCGTTCGCTCTGGTGCTGTTCGCCTACTTCATGGGCTCGGCCGAGCGACTGACGGACAACCCCAACGACAAGTTGCTGCCCAGCGCCGTGCAGATGACCGACGCGGTCAAACGCCTGGCCTTCGTCGCCGACAGCCGCACCGGCGAGTACGTACTGTGGCAGGACACGGCCTCCAGCCTGCGTCGCCTGGGCATCGGCCTGGGCATCAGCGCGCTGGCCGGGCTGTGCCTGGGCATGGCCGCTGGCACCCTGCCGTTGTTCGGCGCGCCGTTGTCACCGCTGCTGACGGTGCTGTCGATGGTGCCGCCGCTGGCAATCCTGCCGATCCTGTTCATCGTCTTCGGCCTGGGGGAATTGTCGAAGGTGATGCTGATCGTGATCGGCATTACCCCCGCCCTGGCCCGTGACCTGGAACAGCGCGCCCGGGAAATTCCCGTGGAGTTGCTGATCAAGGCCCAGACCCTGGGCGCCTCGACCTGGACCCTGATGCTGCGTGTAGTGCTGCCGCAATTGCTGCCGCGCCTGTTGATCTCGCTGCGCCTGATGCTCGGTTCGGCGTGGCTGTTCCTGATTGCCGCCGAAGCCATCGCCTCCACCGACGGCCTCGGTTACCGGATCTTCCTGGTGCGCCGCTACCTGGCCATGGATGTGATTCTGCCCTACGTGGTGTGGATCACCCTGCTCGCCTGGCTGATGGATTGGGGGCTCAAATACCTGACCCGTCGCGCGTTTCCCTGGTACGAGGGGGCCGCCAAATGAGTTACATCACCGTTAAAAACGTCTGGCAGCAATACGCCGATCAGGTGGTGCTCGAAGGCCTGAACCTGAACATCAATGAGGGTGAGTTCTGCACCCTGGTCGGCGCGTCCGGTTGCGGCAAGTCGACCTTCCTGCGCCTGTTGCTGGGCCAGGAGCGCGCCAGTCGCGGCGAAATCCTGCTCGACGGCCAGCCCCTGGCCGGTGAACCGGACGCCAGCCGTGGCGTGGTGTTCCAACGCTACTCGGTGTTCCCGCACCTGAGCGTACTGGACAACGTCGCCCTGGGCCTCGAACTGCCGCGCTCGCCGTTGCTCGGGCGCCTGTTCGGCAGCGCCAAGCGTGAGGCGCGGGAACAGGCTGCGGTGCTGCTGCACAAAGTCGGTCTCGGGCACTCGCTGGACAAGTACCCGGCGCAGCTTTCCGGCGGCATGCAACAACGGCTGGCCATTGCCCAGGCGCTGATCATGAAGCCGCGGGTGTTGTTGCTCGACGAACCGTTCGGCGCCCTCGATCCGGGCATACGCAAAGACATGCACGCCTTGCTGCTGGAGCTGTGGCGCGAGACCCGACTGACGGTGTTCATGGTCACCCATGACCTGTCCGAAGGCTTCAGCCTCGGCACGCGCCTGCTGGTGTTCGACAAGGTCCGCGTCGACCCGCACGCCCCCGGTGCCTATGGCGCGCGCATCACCTACGACATCCCTTTGAACAGCGACCGCCGCGCCCAACGTGCCGCCGTCGACGCCCTGCCGGCCACGCTGGCAGGCACGCTTCGCATCGCTTAGAGGAATTTTGAAAATGACCGATTCGACTCAACTGTTCCCACCGTTCGCCGAAGAAATGCTCCCTGGCGGCGGCCATCGCTCCTTCGTCTTGAAGCGCGGCCAACTGCTGCGCCTGACCGACCTGCGCGGCGGCGCCAACGTCAGCCTGACACTGCTCAACGCCAATGAAAAAACCGAACGCCTGAACCTGCCCGACAGCCTCAAATGCCAGCACACCGCCAAGCTCACCGCCGGTCATTGCCTGTACTCGGACATGGGTCGCGTACTGGCCGCCATCACCGCCGACACCTGTGGCTGGAGCGACAGCCTCGGTGGCGTACTGTGCGCTGAAGAAGTCGCACAAAAGTATGGCGCCGGCCGCTATCAGGAACTGCGCAACGGCTTCTTCCGCAACGGCACCGACAACCTGCTGGTGGAGCTGGGCAAGTGGGGGCTGGGCCTGTCGGACCTGCTGATGACCCTCAATCTGTTCAGCCGGGTGAACGTCGACGATGCCGGGCGTTTCCACTTCGTCGAAGGCAACTCGAAGGCTGGCGATTACATCGAGCTGTACGCGCCGATGGACACCCTGGTGGTGCTCACCGCCCTGCAACACCCGATGGACCCATCGCCAGACTATGCGCCGAAACCACTGAAGCTCAGCTGGATGAACGCCGACGCCAGCGTCGCCGAACACTGCCGCACTTCGCGCCCGGAAAATGAGCGCGGCTTCATCAACACCGACCGTCTGTTCGCCTGAGGATCGCTGCCATGTCACTCGCCATCGCCACCACCGCTACCCCAAACCGGCAGCCAGAAACCGCGATCTACCGCGCCACCATCCCCGCCGGCGAACCCTGGCTGATGGAGGTCAAGGCCGGCCAGACCCTGCGCATCCTCGATCTGGAAGGCAACCAGGCCGTCGACACCCTGTTCTACAGCGTCGCCAACCCGAAAGAACGCTACGACGTGCAACGCACCTTGCGTCGGCAAAACAGCGTGTACCTGAGCACCGGCAGCGTGCTGTATTCCAACCTCGGCAAGCCGATGCTGACCATCGTCGCCGACACCTGCGGCCGTCACGACACCCTCGGCGGCGCCTGCGCCCAAGAGAGCAACACCGTGCGTTACGCCCTGGAAAAACGCTACATGCACAGCTGCCGCGACAACTACCTGCGCGCCTGCGTGCACGACGGGCGCCTGGGCAAGGGCGACATCGGGCCGAACATCAACTTCTTCATGAACGTGCCGGTCACCGCTGACGGTGGCCTGACCTTCGAGGACGGCATTTCCGCGCCGGGCAAATACGTCGACCTGCGGGCCGAGATGGACGTGATCGTGCTGATCTCCAACTGCCCGCAACTGAACAACCCGTGCAACGCCTACAACCCGACGCCTGCGGAGCTGCTGGTATGGAACTGAACCTCAGCCGTTTGCGCCGCTGGTTGTTTGCCCTGTGCCAGGCCCGTTCAGGGCAGTGCCTCAAACCTAAAGAGCACCACCAGCCACTGTAGGAGCGAGCCTGCTCGCGAAAAACCAGAAGCCACCGCTGGGCATCTGGTGCTACGCGTAATCGTTCACGTCCATCGCGAGCAGGCTCGCTCCTACAGGGGTCAGCGTTGAAGAAAAAAGATTTTTCCGTCGGGGACGACCCCGGCGCTCATCGAAAAACTGCGGGACGGCCCGCATCCCCTTCAGGGGCTATGCCATGTTCGAAAAAGTCCTGATCGCCAACCGTGGCGCCATTGCCTGCCGCATCCTGCGTACCTTGCGCGACCTGCAAGTCCAGGGCGTTGCCGTTTACTCCGAAGCCGATGCCGCCAGCCTGCACATCCTGCAGGCCGATGAAGCCCACAGCCTCGGTGAAGGCGCTGCGGCCGGCACCTATCTGGCGGTGGAAAAAATCCTCGCCATCGCCCACGCCACTGGCGCCACGGCGATTCATCCCGGCTATGGTTTTCTGTCGGAAAACGCCGCGTTCGCCGAAGCCTGCGAAACCGCCGGCATAGCGTTTATCGGCCCGACGCCAGAGCAACTGCGCGTATTCGGTCTCAAGCACACCGCCCGCGCCCTGGCCAGGCAGCACGGCGTGCCGATGCTTGAAGGCACCGAGTTGCTCGACAGCCTCGACGCGGCACTGGTCGCCGGCGAGCACGTCGGCTATCCGGTCATGCTCAAAAGCACCGCCGGCGGTGGTGGAATCGGCATGCGCGTGTGCCGCAGCGCGGCCGAGTTGAGCGAATCCTTCGAGGCCGTGAAGCGCCTCGGGCAGAACAACTTCAGTGACGCTGGCGTGTTCATCGAGAAGTACATCCAGCGCGCCCGGCACCTGGAAGTGCAGGTGTTCGGCGATGGCCGTGGCGAGGTCATCGCACTTGGCGTACGCGACTGCTCGGTACAGCGGCGCAACCAGAAAGTCCTCGAAGAAACCCCGGCGCCGAACCTGCCCGACGGCATGGCCGATGAGCTCTGCGCAGCGGCAATCAAACTGGCCAAAGCGGTGAATTACCGCAGCGCCGGCACCGTCGAGTTCGTGTTCGACAGCGATGCCCAGCGCTTCTATTTCCTTGAAGTGAACACCCGTCTGCAGGTGGAGCACGGCGTTACCGAGCAGGTGTGGGGTGTCGATCTGGTGCGCTGGATGGTGCAACTGGCGACCGGTGATTTGCCGCCGCTGCAAGCTTTGTGTCAGGGATTGCAGCCGGAAGGTCATGCGATTCAGGCGCGCTTGTATGCGGAAGATCCGGGCCGGGATTTTCAACCCAGTCCAGGCTTGCTGACGGCGGTGAATTTTCCCGCCGCCAACGGTGTACAACTGCGCATCGACACCTGGGTCGAGGCCGGTTGCGAGATCCCGCCGTACTTCGACCCGATGATCGCCAAGGTCATCAGTTGGGCACCGACACGCGAACAGGCCCGCGCCGATCTGCATCAAGCCTTGGGCGACAGCCTGCTCTACGGTGTGGAAACCAACCGCGATTACCTGCGGCAGATTCTGCTCGACGCGCCTTTCGCCAGCGGCCAGCCGTGGACCCGCTGCCTGGAAGGCCTGGTGTATCAGGCCAACACCTTCGAAGTATTGAGTGCCGGCACCCAGACCAGCGTTCAGGACTATCCGGGGCGCCTCGGCTATTGGGCAGTGGGCGTACCGCCATCGGGGCCGATGGACAGTCGTGCCTTGCGCCTGGGCAACCTGTTGCTGGGTAACGAGGAAGGCGCTGCGGCGCTGGAAATCACCATGAGCGGACCGTTGCTGCGCTTCAATTGCGACGCGGTGGTCGCGGTGACCGGGGCGGTGATTCCGCTGACGCTGAACGGTGAATCAGTACCGATGAACACGGCGCTGCTGGTGCCGGCCGGCGCTGCCTTGAGTCTCGGCACCATCGCCGGGGCCGGCGCACGCAGCTATCTGTGCCTGCGTGGCGGCTTGCAGGTTCCGGATTACCTGGGCAGCAAAAGCACCTTCACCCTCGGCCAGTTTGGCGGTCATGGCGGTCGTGCCTTGCGGGCGGGTGATGTGTTGCATGTACCGGCGTTGGATGACCGCAGTGTCGGTGCGCAACTGCCTGAACATCAGGTCACCGAGTTGCCTGTCGTGCGGCAGATCCGCGTGATCTACGGTCCCCATGGCGCCCCGGAGTACTTCACCGAACACTACATCGGCACCTTCTTCGCGACGCAGTGGGAAGTGCATTTCAACTCCAGCCGAACCGGCGTTCGCCTGATCGGGCCCAAACCCGAGTGGGTGCGCGCGGATGGCGGTGAAGCCGGCCTGCATCCCTCGAACATCCATGACAATCCGTATGCCATCGGCGCCGTGGATTTCACCGGAGACATGCCGGTGATCCTCGGCCCCGATGGCCCGAGCCTTGGTGGTTTTGTGTGCCCGGTGACGGTGATCGAAGCGGATCTGTGGCAGCTGGGGCAGCTCAAGGCCGGGGACAAGGTGCAGTTTGTGCCGGTCGATATCAAAACCGCCCGCCACCTCGTGTTGAAATGGGATCAATGTGGGAGCGAGCTTGCTCGCGATAGCGGTGTATCAGACAGATCAATCCTGAATGACATGCCGTCATCGCGAGCAGGCTCGCTCCCACAGGGGGTTGTGTCGCCTGTGGTTTTGGACATTGGGCAGGACGATACGCGGTTGGTGGCGCGCCTATCCGGTGATACTCACCTGCTGCTGGAAATCGGCGCCGCCGAACTTGACCTCGTCCTGCGCTTCCGCGCCCACGCCCTCATGCAGGCGCTGGAAAGCAAACAGCTGCAAGGCGTGATCGACCTGACACCGGGTATCCGCTCGCTGCAAGTGCACTACCAGCCCGAGCAACTGCCGCTGGCCGATCTGCTGGGCATCGTCGCCGGCGAATGGGACGCGGTGTGCGCGGCCAAAGACCTGCAAGTGCCGTCGCGCATCGTCCACTTGCCCCTGTCCTGGGACGACCCGGCGTGCCAGTTGGCGATCGAGAAATACATGACCACCGTGCGCAAGGACGCCCCCTGGTGCCCGAGCAATCTGGAGTTCATCCGGCGCATCAACGACCTGCCGAACCTCGATGAAGTGCAGCGCACGGTGTTCGACGCCAGCTATCTGGTGATGGGCCTGGGCGATGTATACCTCGGCGCACCGGTCGCCACCCCGCTCGATCCGCGCCATCGCCTGGTGACCACCAAGTACAACCCGGCCCGTACCTGGACCGCCGAGAACTCGGTGGGCATCGGTGGCGCCTACATGTGCGTGTACGGCATGGAAGGCCCCGGCGGCTATCAGTTCGTCGGACGCACGCTGCAGATGTGGAATCGCTACCGCGAAGTCGCCGCGTTCGATGGCAAACCGTGGTTGCTGCGATTCTTCGACCAGATCCGTTTCTACCCGGTGAGCGCCGATGAACTGCTGCGCATCCGTCGGGATTTCCCCCTCGGACGTTTCGACCTGAACATCGAGCACAGTCAGTTGAACCTCGCCGACTACCAGGCGTTTCTGGCCCGGGAAGCCGAGACCATCGAGGCGTTTCGCAGCCAGCAACAGGGCGCTTTCAACGCCGAGCGCGAACGCTGGATCGCCAGCGGCCAGGCGCATTTCGACAGTGAGGACCTGGTCGCGGAAACGACCGAAGACGCACCGCTGGCCAGCGGTCAGCAGAGCGTCGACAGCCACATCGCCGGCAACCTCTGGCAGGTCCAGGTGGAAACCGGCACGCGAGTCGAGGCCGGTGATGTCCTGGTGATTCTGGAGTCGATGAAAATGGAAATCCCGCTGCTCGCGCCCATGGCCGGCGTGGTGCGGGAGATTCGCGTGCAGCCGGGTTCGGCGGTGCGTGCCGGACAACGCGTCGTGGTGCTGGAACTCGACTGAACCCATTTGGAAAAGGACGAACGTCATGAACATCGATCTGCAACTCGACGCCCTGCGCAACGCTTACCGCGACGGCAGCACCACGCCCCGGCAATTGCTGCTGAGCCTGCGAGACAAAGCCGCGGCGCTGAACCCGGACTATCACCTGTTCATCCACTTGCTCAGTGTCGAAGAACTGGAACCTTACCTCGCCGCCCTCGACGGTCGCGATATCGACAGCCTGCCGCTGTACGGCGTGCCGTTCGCGATCAAGGACAACATTGATCTGGCGGGCATTGCGACCACGGCGGCCTGCCCGGCTTTCGCTTATGTGCCGCAGCGCTCGGCGACCATCGTCGAGCAACTGCTGGCGCTGGGCGCGGTGCCACTGGGCAAGACCAACCTTGACCAGTTCGCCACCGGCCTCAATGGCAGTCGTTCGCCCTATGGCGCATGCCCGAACAGCGTGTTGCCGGAGTATCCGTCAGGCGGCTCCAGCGCCGGATCGTCGCTGGCCGTGGCCCTCGGTGTGGCGAGTTTTGCCCTGGGCACCGACACCGCGGGATCGGGGCGCGTGCCGGCAGCACTGAACAATCTGGTGGGGCTCAAAGCAACCAAGGGGCTGATCTCCACCGCCGGGGTAGTGCCGGCCTGTCGCACCCTCGATTGCGTGACCACCTTCACCGCCACCGCGCGCGAAGCCAGTCAGCTGCTGGCGCTCACTGCGCACCTCGACCCACGGGACGAGTACAGCCGCAGCAACCCGTTGTGGAATGACGGCTCGGCCTTCGGCGCACTGCGTCCATTTCGTTTCGGTGTGCCGCGATCCCAGGACCTGGAATTCTTCGGCTGCACTGAAGGCCCGCTGTTGTTCGCCAAGGCCGTCGAGCAACTCAAGGCCCTGGGCGGTGAAGCCGTGGAACTGGATCTGTCGCCGTTCCTCGAAGCCGCGCGCCTGCTGTACGAAGGCCCGTGGGTGGCCGAGCGCTACAGCGTCGCGGGCGAACTCATGGAACAGAACCCCGAGGCCGTGCTGCCGGTGATCCGCGCTGTGCTGGCCAAGGCCCCGGCGGTCAGCGGGGTGCAAACCTTCCGCGCCCAGTATCGGCTGCAAGCGCTCAAAGCCCTGTGTGACAAGGCACTGGAAGGTCTTGATTGCGTGCTCACGCCTACCATCGGCCGCCCCGTCACGCTGGCGGAGCTTGAAGCCGAACCGGTGCTGCGCAACTCGGAACTCGGCTACTACACCAACTTCATGAACCTGCTCGATTACGCCGCCGTCGCCGTGCCCAGCGGTTTCATGGGCAATGGCCTGCCGTGGGGCGTGACGCTGTTCGGGCGGGCGTTCACCGATCAGTACCTGTTAAGCGTGGCGGCGGGCTTGCAGCGCCAGCAAGGCACAACCGAGCCGGCACCGACGACAGCGGCCCGCCACGACCGTGCGCGGCTGGTGGTTTGCGGCGCGCACCTTGATGGCCTGGCACTGAACTGGCAACTGAAGCGCCGTGGGGCTCGGCTGGTCGAAACCACCCAGAGTTCGCCTGACTATCAACTGCACGCCCTGGCCGGCGGCCCGCCGTTTCGTCCGGGCATGGTTCGGGTGAAGGAAGGCGGCGTGGCGATTGCCGTGGAGGTGTGGGAATTGCCGAGCAGTGAATTGGGCTCGTTCCTGACTGGCATTCCGGCACCGCTGGGCCTGGGCAAGGTGCAACTGGCGGATGGTCGTTGGGAGAGTGGCTTTATCTGCGAGGCGTACGGGTTGGAGGGTGCGGTGGACATCAGTCATTTCGGCGGGTGGCGGGCCTATCTGAAAAGCCTCGTCTGACAGTGAACCTGCAGGAGCGAGCTGGCTCGCTCCTGCAAGATCCGGGCAGGATTGACGACCATTCGCGGCACACATGGGGCAGTTATTTCCCCGCCGTGCCATTAGAATGCTTGCCATCGGACCACTGCCAACGGAATTGTCATGTCGCCCCGCTCGCCGCTGTATTCTCAACGCTCGTTGATTCTCACGCTGATTGCGTTGCTGGGCGCAGGCTTCCTGGCCACTTCCTTTCTCAGTTATTACGCTTCGCGAACGTCGATCCGCGACAACATCGTCAACACCGAATTGCCGCTGACGTCGGACACGGTCTACTCGGAAATCCAGAAAGACCTGGTCCGACCGATCCTGATTTCCTCGATGATGTCCCGTGACACCTTTATGCGCGACTGGGTGGTCAACGGCGAACGCGACCCCGACCAGATGACCCGCTACCTCGACGAGGTCATGACCCATTACGGCGCCTACACGGCGTTTTTCGTCTCCGACACCAGCCTGACCTACTACCACGCCAAGGGCGTATTGAAGCAGGTCAAGGCCACCGAACCCCGCGATGCCTGGTACTTCCGGGTGCGTGACATGAAGGATCCCTACGAGATCAATGTCGACCCCGACCTGGCCAACAAAGACAACCTGACCGTGTTCATCAACTACAAGGTCTACGACTACAACAACCGCTTCATCGGTGCCGCCGGTGTAGGCCTGACCGTCGATGCGGTGATCAAGCTGATCGACAAGTACCAGCAGCACTACCAGCGCAGCGTGTATTTCGTCGACACCTTCGGACGCCTGGTACTGACCGGTGCCGAGGGTGGCCCGCAAGGCGCCCGGGTCGGCCAACCGCTGAGCGAAATCGACAGCATGAAAAACCTCGTCAGTCAGCTGCCCAAACCCCACAGCGGCAGCTATGAATATTCCGGTCAGGGCCAGGGGCATTTCCTCAATGTGCGGTTCATTCCCGAGCTGAACTGGTATTTGTTCGTCGACAAACTCGAAGACGGCGACCTCAGTGACATCCGTCGCTCGCTGTACCTCAACCTGCTGATCTGCCTGATCGTCACGCTGACCGTGCTCGCACTGCTCAACCGTGTGATCAAACGTTATCAGGACAAGATCCAGGCCCAGGCCACCCTCGACAGCCTGACCGAATTGCCCAACCGCCGCGGCTTCGACCTGCTCGCCGCACAAGCGATGCACGAAGCCCAGCGCGAACCCAAGCCGCTGAGCGCGCTGCTGCTGGACCTGGACCACTTCAAGGCGTTGAACGACACCTACGGCCACCTGGCCGGCGACAAGGTGCTGATCGGCTTCGCCCGGGACCTGGAGAGCTGCCTGCGCCACTCCGACATTGTCTGCCGCTGGGGCGGTGAAGAATTCATCGTGCTGCTCAAGGACACCGACGGTGAGACCGGTCTGATGATCGCCGAAAAAATCCGCCAGCATGTGGCACAGCAGCGCTATGCCTACAACGGCAGTAGCCTGCACCTGACGGTCAGCATCGGCCTGACCACCCTGCAGGACGACGACACCTTGCACACCCTGCTGTCGCGGGCCGATCATGCGATGTATCGGGCCAAACAATCCGGCCGCAATCGTACCTGCGTGGAAATGCCTCAATCCGTCTATGGCTAACCCATCATGAATCAGCCTGAACTCTGCCCGGCCTGCGGTGCGCCCAATGACTGCACCCTGGCGGACCCGCGAACCGCTGACCGCGCGTGTTGGTGCTACGGCGTCAGCATCGATCCGGCGGTACTCGAAGCATTGCCGCCCGAACTGCGCAACGCGTCGTGTCTGTGCCCGCGTTGCGCCGCCGTCGAGGCGCAGTTGCAAGCAGCGCCCCGGCCAATCGAGTAAGATGCGCGGCCCCTTTTTCGCCGATCCTTAGCCATGCGCGTCGACCGCTTCCTCAGCAACCTGCCCTGCTTCAACCGTAAGCAGGTGCGCCTGTTGCTGGTGGAAAAACGCGTTCGGATTGACGGAAAAATCACCAGCGACCCGCATGCCGAAGTCCGTGAGTTCAGCCGCGTCGAGGTCGACGAGCACGTGCTGCAGGCCGGCAAGCCGCTTCGCCACTTCATGCTGCACAAGCCCGCCGGTTGCGTCAGCGCCACCCGTGACCCGCAGCACCCGACGGTGCTCGACCTGATCCACGAGCCGGACAAGGACGAACTGCACATCGCCGGCCGCCTGGATTTCAATACCACCGGCCTGATGCTCATCACCAACGACGGCAGTTGGTCGCGGCGCCTGACTCAACCGCAGACCAAGTTGCCAAAGGTCTATTACGTCGAAACCGAACAGGAAATCGGCCCCGAGTACGCGCTCAAATTCAGCGAAGGCCTGTACTTCGCCTTCGAAGACCTCACCACCCAACCCGCCGGACTGGAGCTGCTGGGGCCAAAATCGGCGCGACTGAGCATCGTCGAAGGCCGTTATCACCAGGTCAAGCGCATGTTCGGTCACTTCGACAACAAAGTCCTGCGCCTGCATCGCGAACGCATGGGCCCTCTGGTGCTTGATGAGGCGCTGAAACCGGGCGAATACCGCCCGCTGAGCGTCGATGAGATCGAAAGGATCTAAGCCGCCTACCGCTGAGCAGAAGTTGTCGAACAATTTACCAACGGCACTTGCGTGATCGCGTCTCCCCTGCTTGAATCAGGTCGTCAGCCGAAATGTGACTGACGAGTCACAACATACTTCTAAGAAACTTTTTGCCGGTAGAGAACCTTCAGGTTCCGCCTCCCCGGCAAACTGCCCGCCAATAATAATACCCGTCGACCTGCCGTAACGGATCGACATGGGCCTCTCAAATTCCAGGCGTATGCCTACCTGTCACAAAGCTCGTGCAATCTCTTTTGCGCGCATACCCGCTTGCCAGGAGTCTTATGACATGAGGCCAGAAATCGCTGTGCTGGATATACAGGGTCAGTATCGGGTTTACACGGAGTTCTATCGCGCAGACGCCGCAGAGAAGACCATTATTCTGGTCAACGGCTCGATGGCCACGACTGCGTCGTTTGCACAAACCGTGAAAAACCTCCACCCGCAGTTCAATGTGGTCTGCTACGACCAGCCCTACGCGGGCAAGTCAAAAGCCCACAACCTGCATGAGAAATTGCTGACCAAGGAAGTCGAAGGGCAGATCCTCCTGGAGCTGATCGACCACTTCGCCGCCGAACACGTGCTGTCGTTTTCCTGGGGTGGCGCCGCGACACTGGTCGCACTCGCCCACCAGCCTCGGCGCATCGAAAAAGCCGTGATCAGCTCGTTCTCGCCGGAGATCAACGCGCACATGCTCGATTACCTCGAGCGTGGTGTGGATTACCTCGGCAGCCGCGACGGCGACCGGGTCGGCAACCTGGTAAACAGCACCATCGGCAAACACTTGCCGACGCTGTTCAAGCGCTTCAACTACCGGCACGTGAGCAGCCTGGCCGATCACGAATACGGGCAGATGCATTTCCACATCAGCGACCTGCTGCACAGTGATCGCCAGTGCTTCTTCAAGGCCGCGCAGAAAATCAACGTGCCGGTGCTGTTCATGAATGGCGAATGGGACGAATACACCGCCGCCGAAGGCGCCCGGTTGTTCGCCGACCACGTGCAACATGCCACCTTCACGACGCTGGAGGCCACCGGCCACTTTCTCGACATGGAGCACAAAGCCGCCTGCCGGGACAGCCGCAACGCACTGCTCGGGTTCCTGAAACCGGCACAGCACGAAAGCCGACCGCGTTACCACTACGTTCAGGACCACCATGCATTGGCAATCTGAAACAGAGTCATCGCGAGCAAGCTTCGCCCCGCAGCGTTAATTGCATTCCTGCACGTGCGAGGCTTGCCCGCGATAGACCGCCACAGGGTCTGTCTGCGTTAAACCCGCCCCACGCAAAGAAAAACTTCAAATCCCCAGCTGTATCTGGTACAAAGTCACCGCTCTGAGCGGGTGTCGTATAATGGCATTACTCCAGCTTCCCAAGCTGATAACGAGGGTTCGATTCCCTTCACCCGCTCCACATCAAATTTGGGTCTCACGTTAAGAAGGTTTTGACGGGGGATGTTGAGACAGAAAAAACCGGTCCTTCGTGACCGGTTTTTTTATGCCAGGAATTCGGGCGACGTTGCTCACGAAAAAACCTCGCAATACACAGACCACATAAATTCAGACTGACCCAAAGCCGTTGCCGCAGCTCCCTCCTAGACTCGATTTCTATCTCCATTCCACCAAGCCAGGAAGATTTGGTAGGTATAGTGTTGATTACACAAATTCAGTAGGTATAGTAACCACAAGCACGCCACACGGAGGTGATGTGAACAGCCGATTTTTGATAAGCCAAATCATGGCGGACGGTTGGTATCTGGTACGTATCAAAGGCAGCCATCATCACTTCAAGCATCCGACCAAGCCGGGCTTGGTGACGGTCCCTCATCCGAAAAAAGATCTGCTGAAGAAAACGGCCATCAGTATTTTGCAACAGGCGCTGCTTTAACGAGCCCGACGCGCTGAGTCCTCGGAGGACAATGAACATGCTGTACCCAATTGCGATATCAATGGGCGACGACGAGCACGCCTGGGGCGTGGAAGTCCCTGACATTCCGGGATGCTTTTCCGCCGGGGACGATCTGGACGACGCAATGGCCATGGCCCGGGAAGCCATTGAAGGCCATTTCGAGATTCTGGCCGAGGACGGTTCACCCATTCCGCCTGCCAACAAAGTCACTCTGCACGCAGCCAATCCGAAATATGCGGGCTGTACGTGGGCATTGGTGGACATTGACGTTACCAAATACCTGGGCAAGGCCCAGAAACTGAACATCACATTGCCTGGCTACCTGCTCAACCGAATCGATGAGTACGTACTGCACCATCCGGAAGAGAAGAGCCGTTCGGGCTTTCTGGCGTCGGCGGCGCTCAAGGTGTTGCAGCAGAGTTGATGGTTTTTTCAGAGATTTCGACCGGCCCTCGCGGCAGGGTTTTTCCAGTACGATCAGATCAACGCGCAGACCGTATGATGGACATTAAACCTATTCGCAGCCAAGAAGACCTGACCGCTGCATTTGCTCGCGTTGAGCAGTTGTGGGGCTCGGAAGTCGGCTCTCCGGAAGGCGATGAGCTGGAAATTCTTGCGCTGCTCATTGAAAAGTACGAAGACGAGCATTATCCCACGCCGCCCTCCGATCCGATTGAGGCAACCAAGTTCCGCATGGACCAACAAGGCCTGACGCCTCGTGATCTGGAACCGTTCATCGGTACGAGCGGACGTGTGTCCGAAGTGCTCAATCGCAAGCGTAAATTGAGTCTGTCGATGATCAAGCGCCTGCACGACGGGCTACGCATCCCTTATGAAAGTTTGCTTGCGGGTGTTGCCTGACAGGAGATGCAGAGACTTAAAAGCCAGTCCAAGTGGCTAATGCCGATCAGTTAAGAGATAGAGCGAGCAATCAGTAACCTGTGGCGAGCGAGCTTGCTCGCGCTGGACTGCGTAGCAGTCCCATTTTTTGGGGCCGCTTCGCGCCCCAGCGCGAGCAAGCTCGCTCGCCACAGGTACAGTGTTCGTCCTTAACTGACTGGCATTAGTCCAAGTGACCGGTTTTTTTATGGGTGGAGATTAGAGAAACACCCGCCAAAGTGGACGCACATCCAAGTTTTAAAAACCATGACCAAGGCGAATTATCAAAAAAAGCAACGTCCTACACGACACTCGGAAATCTCCGTACACTTGCGCGTTGCTGTGCCTTTGTCATGAGACCTATAGTCCGAGCGCGCCCAAATGGCGTATCGGGTTTGGCGACTCGATGCCTTGGTACAGGAGCCTCCGAGTGTTTCTCGGAGCGCTTTTGAACGCAATTGGCTACCTGTTTTCTGGTGGCTGTGCGTGGGAGACCCTAGGGTCTGCCGGTTTACCATGGCCCGGTTCGCCAACCCGCGTACAGCTACCACCCTATTGTTTGGCGACGATTGAGTGGTAGGTCTTCTCCTCTCCATGGAAATCACTCATGAAAGAATTTATGGCTTTAACCAGCAACGCCGACGATCTCCCCTCCCTCTACGTCAACACCACCCAACCCCTGCACTCACTGCTCACCACCGCCCGCTACAGAATTGGCGCTGTGACGCAGATCCTCGAAAACTTCGCGATGCGGGGAGATATCACCAGCGACTCGGTCATCCTCAGCGACTTCGCGTTGTTGTGCTGCATACCATTGCGTGATGGTTGCGACGTACTGGATGTCATCGCTCGGCGCATGGATGGAGAATCGTCCTGACCTAACCTGTAGGAACGGGCTTGGTCGCGATAGCGGACGGACGGGTAGGCTACTCAGTCGTTGAACGTGCAACCGTCATCGCGAGCAAGCTCGCTCCCACAAGTCTTTCGGCGTTCAAATGCCTGTCGAACGACCTCAAAAAGAGCATCCCCACCATGACTCAAAACATCTACGACGACCCCGGTTTCTTCCAAGGCTACAGCCAGATGGCCCGCTCGATCAGTGGTCTCGACGCCGCGCCGGAATGGCCTGCCTTGAAATCGATGCTGCCGCCGATGCAGGGCCTGAACGTGGTCGACCTGGGTTGCGGTTATGGCTGGTTCTGCCGCTGGGCGAGCGAGCAAGGCGCCGACAAGGTACTGGGCCTGGATGTGTCGGAGAAAATGCTGGAGCAGGCACGCAAGACCACGTCGGCGTCCAACATCCGTTACGAACGCGCTGACCTGGAACACCTTGACCTGCCGGCCGCCCGTTTCGACCTGGCCTACAGTTCTCTGGCCCTGCACTACATCAAGGACCTGCCGGGATTGTTCGCGAATGTCCACGCGGCCCTCAAGCCCGGCTCGCGTTTCGTGTTCTCCATCGAGCATCCGATCTTCATGGCGCCGCGTAATCCGGGCTGGATCACCGATGCCGAGGGCCGCAAGAGCTGGCCGGTGGATGGCTATCAGAGGGAAGGCGAGCGCGTGACCAACTGGCTGGCCGAGGGTGTGATCAAGCAACATAGAACCCTCGGCACCTTGCTCAACATGCTGATCGCCGCAGGCTTCAGCATCCAGCACGTCAATGAATGGGGCCCCACCGATGCCGAGGTGGCAGCGCAACCCGCGCTGGCCGAAGAACGCGAACGGCCGATGATGTTGCTGGTTGGTGTTCAACGCTGAACGGGCACTTGTATTGTTTGCGTATAGATCCGCGCACGCCCGTAAAGAAGCAATAGCGCTGCGTTGAGCCCGATGGCAGATGCCTTATGCTCCAGGCTCACCTTTCGCCAAGAGATCAACATGGCCAATTCAGAGTTGGGGATCATGATCATTTCATTGATCGGGTTGTTCGGCTTTGCCTCGTTTGCATTTGAATACTTGAGCGCCCGCCGCTCGAAAAAGAACAAGCCGCAGCAATGATTCGGACGGGCAAGAAAAGGGACAGATGACGCTCAAGGTCATCTGTCCCTTTTTTCACATCAGCGCGTCGCCACCAGAAACAACCGCGGAAACGGCAACAGCACCGAACCATCAGCCTGCGCCGGATAAGCCTGTTCGATCGCGGCGTGATACTGCTTCAGGTATTCAGCACGTTCGGCCTCATCCAGTGGCTCGAGGAATGGCCGCAAACCGCTGCCCTTGAACCACTCGACCACGCCCGACGCACCGCCTGCGAGTGGATGATGGTAAGTGGTACGCCACACATCGACCCGACTGCAGTGTGGTTTGAGCATGGAGTAGTAGCCGCTGGCATCGTCCATCTGCGTGCGTTGCCCGGCAGCGCCAGTCAGTTTGGTGGCCCAGGGACCACTCGCCGCCACTTCGCGCATCAAGCGATGGGAGGGTTCATTGAGATTGTCCGGCATCTGGATCGCCAGGCTGCCACCAGGTGCAAGTTTGTTCACCAGTGAAGGCAGCAACGTGGCGTGATCCGGCAGCCACTGCAACACCGCATTGGCGAAAATCACATCGAATGGGCCGGTTTCGTTCCAGCGATCAATGTCCGCGATATCGAACTGCACCTGCGGCAATCGCTTGCGGGCGGCCTCGATCATGTCGGTTGAACTGTCCAGCCCGCGCACCGTGGCGTTGGCAAAGCGTTCCACCAGCAACTCGGTCGAGTTGCCGGGACCACATCCGATATCGATCGCCGAGCGCACATCACTGGCGGGAATGGCCGCTAGCAGATCACGGGCGGGACGGGTGCGTTCATCTTCAAAAGCGACGTACTGTTTGGCGGACCAACTCATTGCGTTCTCCTGTCGGTGCGTTGTCCTCGGACCGCTACGATACCGCGCCAGGCACAACCAGTGGTTTCAGAAAACAGCCTTTTGCGTCGCCCCGCCACGCCCATCGAATTTTCATCCCGCCCCCACTGTCTGAAATTCAGGTGCCTTCAGATGAGGAACACGGCCATGAAGTTCGCAAAAATTGCACAGAAACTCGCCCTGTGGGCCGGCAGCCCCAGGACCTTCCTGGGGGCGATCATTCTGATTTTCCTGTGGGGGCTGAGCGGGCCGATCTTCCATTTCAACGATACCTGGCAACTGATCATCAACACCTCGACCACCATCATCACCTTCCTGATGGTGTTCCTGATCCAGAACACGCAAAACCGCGATACGGACATTCTGCATTTGAAAGTCGATGAACTGTTGCGAGTAACGAAAGAGGCACAGAACGCGATGCTGGGTCTCGAAGCACTGGATCTCAAGGAGCTGGAAGCGCTGAGAAAGCAGTATCGGCAGCTTGGCGAAGGCGAAACGATTTCCCTTGATGGCACGGTCGTCGAAGAGAACAACAAACAGGATCTGAACAAGTGCTGAAGGTCATTGCGCGGGCGGCAACCCGCCGCCCGCGAGATCGAATGCCCTAACGACTGGCTTGCAACGCCCTGGCCATCTGCAGGTGATTTTGCAGCTTGGGCAACGTTTCTTCAGCGAACGCCTTGATCTCAGGCACGTCCGTGGTTTGCGCTTCCTGCTGAAGCTGCGCGATGGCTTCTTCGGTCGACTGCACCTGACTGGCCGCATAGGCCTCATCGAAGTTCGCGCCTTCCATGACTTGCGGCATCAAGGCCTTGGCTTTGTCGACCACTTGTTCACGCGGGGCCACCGGCAGATTCAGCTGTTTGGCGATTTTCGCCAGGTGCTGGTTGGCGGTGGTGCGGTCGTTGATCACGACGATGGTGTAGTCCTTGACCGCTTTGGATTCGGACTTCTGGTGCGCCAGGCGACTGGCTTCGATATCGGCCATGCCCTGGGCCGATGCATCGTTGATGAATTCGGCGGGGGACTGGGCAAAGGCCGTGCTGGCACACAGGCCCAGTAACGTGGCGAAACCGGTGTTGCGTATTCGGGTGGCCATCCACTTCATGGTCGCGCCCTCCTCAGTAAATTCAAACGGGAGCTTTCGCCCCCGCTTCTCAATCAAAACCACCTTCATCCACTACTTGGATTTTTGTCCGGGTTTGCGGCCCATGTCGGGTTTCGCTGGTTCTTTATCGACGGTCGTGGTGGTGGTTTTCCCACCCTTGCGACCGGCTTCAGACGCCTTGGTTCGATCGTTGGCGAAACTTCCCGAGTTCGAGTTTCTTGAGTTAGGCATGATTCTCTACCTCTTGGTGATGATCGCGGCGAGCTGACGCCCGCATAGAATCTGAATTAGCGCGATGCAAAAGGTTTAGAAAAAAATGTGGATGCCACGACGAACGGTGCACGCGAATCAGACCAGCCGCAGGTGATGCTCGCGCTTGGCGGTGTACATCGCTTCATCGGCGTGCCTGAACAGCTGTTTTTCTTCCGTGCCGTGTTCGGGGTATTGGGCAACGCCGATGCTGGGTTGAATGTTGAGGCTGTGGCCGTCCAGGCGCAGGGGTTGAGCCAGGACCTGACGGATTTTCACAGCGACACAATCAGCATCTCCCGAGGCGTGAATACTGTGCAACAACACCACAAACTCATCGCCGCCAATGCGCGCCACCGTGTCGGTTTCACGCACGCAACCCTTGAGGCGATTGGCCACGGTTTGCAGCAACATGTCACCAACCGCATGCCCATGGGTGTCGTTGACCTCCTTGAAGCGGTCAAGATCGACATACAGCAACGCCATGCGCCCGCGATCCTCACGCGCCGCTTCCAGTGCAACCTTGAGCCGGTCGCGCAGCAATTCGCGATTGGGCAGTTGGGTCAGTTGGTCGTACTGGGCCATGCGTTGCAGGCGCGCGTGCAGTTGCTTGCGTTCGATCGCGGTCGCGACCTGCGCGCAAACGTACTGCAACAACTCCTTGTCCTGCTCGGTATAGCGCTCACTGCCCGGCATGCTTTTGACAATCAGTGCACCGATGGTGCCGTTTTGCGAGTTCAGCGGCACGCCGAGCCAGCACGGCGAATTCTGTCCGCTCCCTTGCCTCTCGAACCCCGCAGGTCGATCGTCCTGATCCGGGGTCAGCAGGATCGGCTGGCCGCTGCGGACCACCTCGGCACACAGGCGCCCGGTCATCGTGCCGGGCTGCCCGGTTTCGGGTTCGTGGACATCAACGTGATAGGGGAAACTGAGCTCGGTACAGTGTTCGTCATACAACGCCACGGAAAAATTCAGCGCAGGCAACCATTCGCCAATGATCAGGTGAATACGCTTGAACAGCGCCAAGAGGTCTTCCGCTGCATGCGCCGCCTCGGAAATCGCATACAGCGCGGCTTGCCGGGACTCGGCTTGCTTGCGCTCGGTAATGTCACGAGCGACGGCGATGCGCAGTTGATCGACCTCCGACCAGCGTGCCGACCAGAGAATGTGCACCACCCGGCCATCCTTGCGCAGGTAGCGGTTCTCGAAATTGAGCTTGGGCTCACCGCCCATGATTTCCTGGGCGGCGTCGAGGGTGCGCTGGCGATCGGCCGGGTGCACCAGTTCAATCATCGGCTGGCCGATCAACTCGTCAGGGCTGTAGCCGAAAATGCGCTCGCAGGCCGCACTGACAAATACGAAGCGACCTTGCTTGTCGACCGCGCAAACGGCGTCCAGCAAGAGGTCGATGTAGCTCGCCAACGGCGCGGAATTTCTGGTGGTCATGGTGCTGAAAGCATGTCCTGACAATGCAGCAATAAAGAACCGTCCCTGACCGTTGAAACCTGTGTAACCGAGGCATCCCTGCGCCGGGCTTCAAGCCTTGTTCGTCACCAGTCCCGGCAGTGCATGCGCCAGGGCGTTGATGGCGAAACCGATAAACATTACCCCGCAAAGCCGGGTGATGGCCAATTCATGGCGCTGATACAAGGTGCGCACCCGCCGCGCTCCGACGATGCCGATGAGGATAGCGTAGGCGATCAGGCCGCCGACGAAACTCAGCAGGATCAGCCACGGCAACATCGACCAATGCAGCAGTTCTGCACGGCTGGACAGCAGCGCGGTGAATGTCGCCACCGCCACCGGATAAGCCTTGGGATTGGTCAGGCCAAACAGGATGCCGTGCCAGAACGGCTGACGTGCCGGCCCTTGTGGCGCCTGGGCACCGCTGCGACGCGCCCGCACCGCCCGCAGCCCGAGCCAGAACAGGTAAAGCCCGCTGAGCACACCCAGTACATCGAACGCGGTACTGCCGATTTCCCGCGCCCCGACTATCGCCACCAGCGCGGTGCCGCACCAGACCACGTCCCCCAGCAAATGCCCGCAAAGAAACCCCGCCCCGGCCCGTCTTCCATGGGCCGCGCCTATGCCGAATACGGCCAGCACGCCGGGGCCTGGCGTAATCCCGTAAATAAAGCCCGAGGCGAGAACGGCCATTAGCAGCGACGGGGTCATGGGAAATCCTTTTGAACCGTTTGGTGAGTGGGCGCCAGTCTATATCAGCTCATTGGGCATTGATTGACTGATCGTCGAAGAACTTCATCAGCGCTTTATCCCCTCGCCGATGCGTTGTTTCAGCCAGTTCAACGCCTGATCCCCGCCCCGCCGCTGGTGCCACGCCAACACAAAGGTAAACGACGGAATATGAAAGGGTGGAGGCACGACGATCAGTGACGCCTCGTCGATGTCGCGCACGCCGCGGGAAGCGACGGTCAAAATCAAATCCGTGCCACTGATCAACTGCGGGGCGACATTCCAGTGCGGCAGGCTGACCGCCACGCGACGCCGTTCATGCAAGGCGGTCAGGGCGCGCTCGATTTCCGGCGTGCCACTGCCGCGCATTTCCAGCAAGACGTGGGGACGCGTCAGGTAGGCCGGCAGGTCGAGGGTGGCGTCGGCCGGCAAACTGTCGCGATCCACCAGGCAAACGTAGTGCTCTTCGAACAGCAGGGTGCTGCGTAGTTCGTTGGGCATTTCCGGGAACACGCCGACGGCGATGTCGATATCACCGTTGAGTATCCCGTCGAGCATGCCTTCACGGCTGGCGTGACTGATTTGCAGATCGATGCCCGGTGCTTCACTGCGCAAGCTGCGGATCAGACCGGGCAGAACGATGGCGGCGCCATAATCGGACATGGCCAGGCGAAAGGTGCGCTGGGTGGTCGCCGGATCAAAGGCATTAGGCGCCAGCAGCGATTGCACCTGGGCCAGGGCTTCGGCCAACGGCGCCATCAGCTCAAGCGCCCGCGAAGTCGGCACCAGGCTGGCGCCCGCCCGCACCAACAGCGGATCGCCCAGCAGGTCGCGCAAACGCGCCAGCGCATGGCTCACGGCCGGCTGACTCAGGTGCAAACGTTCAGCCGCCCGGGTGACGTGTTGCTCGCTGAGCAAGGCGTCGAGAATCACCAGTAGATTGAGATCGATACGGCGCAGATCATTCATTTGATGCATGTTCTGGATAGCAAAACGGAATTTAAATCTGCGCGACGAATACTCTAGAGTCCAGCAAAACCTGCTGGAGAATGAACATGAGTACGTTGCATGGGGTCGGCCTGTTGTTGCTGGCCGTGATTGCCGGGGCGGTGGTGCCTTTTCAGAGTGCGATCAACGCTAACCTTGGACGAGGCCTGGGGCATCCGTTGTGGGCCACATTGGCCTCGTTGCTGGTGAGTATCCTGGTGCTGTTGCCGATCATGCTGGCGCTGCGCGTGCCGTTGCCTTCAATGGCGTTCATCAGCAGAGCGCCACTCTGGATGTGGGCGGGTGGCGCGTTCGGAGTCTGCTTCATTTCCCTGGCCCTGGTACTGCTGCCCAAGATCGGGGCCTCTGGGTTCATGGCCTTGGCGCTGGCCGGGCAAGTGGTCGCGTCATTGGTGCTGGATCACTTTGGGTGGTTCGGGTTGGTGCAGCGGCAGGTGAGCTTGCCACGGGTGTTGGGCGTCGTGATGCTGATTGCGGGTGTGATACTGATTCAGTTCAGTGGGGCTCATGACAAGGCACTGGCGACCGTGGGCTAAAGGGAGGCCGCCCGGTCATACTGGCCTTGGGCGCGATGCTCGCGCCCGGCCGTCAAAACGTCTAGAACGCGCTGCGGAAGATCTCCTCGATCTGCCGCTGATCCGCTGCCCGGGGGTTGGTCACGCCGCATGCATCTTTCAGGGCGTTGCTGGCCAGGGTCGGGATGTCGTTGAGGCGCACGCCAAGTTCACGCAAACCGGCGGGGATGTCCACATCGCGGGCAAGGCGGCGGATGGCGTCGATGGCTGCCTGGGCGCCCTCTTCCGGGCTGAATCCGCGAATGTCGGCGCCCATGGCATGGGCCACGTCGGTCAGGCGCACCGCGCAGACCTGGGCATTGAAGCTTTGCACGTGGGGCAACAGCACTGCGTTGCACACACCATGGGGCAAATCGTAGAAGCCACCCAACTGGTGGGCCATGGCATGCACGAAGCCCAGGGACGCATTGTTGAACGCCATGCCCGCCAGAAACTGCGCGTACGCCATATTCTCCCGCGCCCCGAGGTCTTCCCCGTCCTGGACCACCCAGCGCAGGTTATCGCTGATCAGGGTGATGGCCTTGAGGGCGCAGGCATCGGTGATCGGGGTGGCCGCGGTGGACACGTAGGCTTCGATGGCATGGGTCAGGGCATCCATGCCGGTGGCGGCCGTCAGGCCCTTGGGCATGGCGGTCATCAGCTCCGGATCGTTGACCGACAGCAGCGGCGTGACGTTGCGATCGACAATGGCCATTTTCACGTGCCGCGACTCGTCGGTGATGATGCAGAACCGGGTCATCTCGCTGGCCGTGCCGGCCGTGGTGTTGATGGCAATCAACGGTAGTTGCGGTTTAGTGGATCGATCGACGCCTTCGTAGTCGCGAATTTGCCCGCCATTGGTCGCGCACAAGGCAATCCCCTTGGCGCAGTCGTGGGGCGAGCCACCGCCCAGGGACACCACGAAGTCACAGCGGGTCTCCTTGAGCAAACCCAGGCCATGCTCGACGTTGGCGACGCTGGGGTTGGGCTTGGCACCGTCGAAAATCACCGAGTCGATGTCCTGCAGCGCCAGCTTCCCGGCAACCATGCTTGCCACGCCGGCCTTGGCCAGCCCGGCGTCGGTGACAATGAACGCCTTGCGAAAACCGTATTGGCGGATGGCGTCCATGGCTTCGTCCAGGCAACCGATGCCCATGATGTTCACAGCGGGGATAAAAAACGTACTACTCATGCACGAGTCTCCTGGCGAAGTTCAGACCGGCAGCGCCGATCCACTGAATGCTCAGGATCGACCCGTCGCCAACGCCGCATGTTGATCTGGCTCAACGTCTGGTCGTGATAAAGTCGCCGCCCATCAGACCTTTTGCTTCGAGACGACAAACGCAATGACCGATTTACAGGATGTCGACGCCCAACTTGAAGACTGGAACGCCTTGCGCTCAAGCACCGCGTTCGCCGGCTTGCTGGTGGGCAACGGCGCCAGCCGCGCCGTGTGGGACGATTTCGGCTACGACTCGCTGTTCGAGAACGCCCGCACCGTCGAAGAAAAGCCCCTGAGCCAATCGGAATTGAGTGTGTTCGATGCGCTGCAAACGCGCAGTTTCGAACAAGTGCTCAGCGCGCTGAAAACCACCAGCCGGGTCAACAAGGCCCTGGCCGTCAGCTCCGCCGCCCCGCGCAATCGTTACTACGCGATCAAGGAAGCCTTGATCAACACGGTGCACGCGGTGCATATCCCGTGGCGTCTGGTCCAGGCTTCGACCCTGGCGTCGATCAATCAGGAACTGACCAGCTACCGCACGATCTTCACCACCAACTACGACCTGCTCAATTACTGGGCGATCCAGCACTCGCCACAGGCGATCACCGATCTGTTCCAGGGTGACGAGCCCGGCTTCGACCTCAGCGCCACCACCACTGACAAAACCCGCTTGCTGTACCTGCACGGCGGTTTGCATCTGGTGCGCAATCAGGACGGCACGGCGCGCAAGCTGATGTCGACCGAGGGCACATTGCTGGGTAATTTCGCGATCAACAACACGATCAAGACCCTCGACGACGTGCCGCTGTTCGTCAACGAAGGACCCACCGCGGACAAGCTCAAGACCATTCGCAGCTCGGACTATTTGTCGTTCTGCTACGACCAGTTACTGGAGCATGGCGACGGCTTGTGCATTTTTGGTCATGCGCTGGGCGAACAGGACAGTCATATCGTGCACGCCTTGCGTCAGGCGAAACCGCAGGTGGTGGCGATCTCGATCTATCCGCGCAGCAAGGCGTTTATCCAGCATCAGAAGCACTATTACGCGAAGGTGTTCGAGGGGACGGGTGTTGAGTTGCGTTTTTTTGATTCCAAGACCCATGCACTGGGTAGCCCGAAGCTGGCGGTGCCAGTCGAGGTTTAGTGCTGCTGGATCTGGCGTCTTCCCGAAACCGATGTGGGAGCAAGCTTGCTCCCACAAGTGCCTCATAGCACCGGCAATGTCTTGTCCTTGATCACTTTGGTCGGCCCGTTGGCCTTGACGCTGGCGATGCCTTTGTCCAGAGCGATGGCGGACGAATAAGCTTCACTGCTGCCGATAATCTCGTGATTAGCGGCCTTGAGGTTGAAATAAGGGTGGCCATCCCTGGTGGTTTTTTTCTCGTAGCGCTCATCCAGCGGGCTGTTGGCCTGCACCGCCGCGATGCCTTTATCGGCTGCGGCGCGCGTGGTGTAGTGCTCGCTGGTCAGAATGGTCTCGGCATTGGCCGCCTTCAGCACAAACCTGAATTGGCCGCTGATGCTTTTGCTCACTTCGTACCATCCGGACATACTCTTTCTCCTGGGCGATTGAGAGGTTGCGCGCTTCAGAGTAAAGATCAGGCCGGATAGTTTGTCGCCTGTACCGGCCCGCGAGGGGCCGGCAGGATCGATACACGCCTATCTATTTCACCGCCGTTCGCACCACCGACAACTCCGGAGCAGCCACCCGCCGCTGACTCAAATACCGCGTGCAACTCACCCGCAGAAACGAGGCGAAATTCACCACCTCGCCGCGGTAGTCCATCACCTCTTCATACAGCTTGGCGATCAACTGGTTGGTGGTCATGCCGTCGACTTCGGCGATTTCGCTGAGGATGTCCCAGAACTGATTCTCCAGTCGCAGCGTGGTGACCACCCCGCAGATGCGCAGCGAGCGGGAGCGCGATTCGTAGAGGATCGGGTCAGCTTTGACGTAGAGCTCGCACATAGAGACGTTCCTCGTTACAGCGTGATTTTGGTGCCCAGCAAGCCGAGGAAACCCGCCAGCCACTTCGGATGGGCAGGCCAGGCCGGCGCAGTGGCCAGATTGCCTTGAACGTGGCCGTCCGTCACCGGGATATCGATATAGGTACCGCCAGCCAGGCGCACTTCCGGCGCGCAGGCCGGGTAAGCGCTGCACTCGCGGCCTTCGAGAATTCCTGCCGCCGCCAGCAACTGCGCACCGTGGCACACAGCGGCAATCGGTTTGCCGGCCTTGTCGAAATCCCGTACCAGCTCCAGGACTTTTTCGTTCAGCCGCAGATATTCCGGCGCACGACCACCAGGCACCAGCAACGCGTCATAGTTCGCTGCCGCGACCTTGGCGAAGTCGAAGTTCAGGGCAAACAGGTGACCGGGTTTTTCGCTGTAGGTCTGGTCGCCTTCGAAGTCATGAATCGCGGTACGCACAGTCTGGCCGGCGGTTTTGTCCGGGCACACCGCGTGTACCGTGTGACCCACCATCAGCAGCGCCTGGAACGGCACCATCACTTCATAGTCTTCGACGTAATCGCCGACCAGCATCAGAATTTTTTTAGCGGCCATGGGGAGGACTCCTCTGGAAAACGTAGGCAGGCAGGAGTATTCAAGGTAGTCCTTATCCGGCGGGTCGGGTAATAACCTGCTACTACCTGATGGACTGCGAAGACGTCCTCAAACTGTACGGATAACTCTGCACCCAGCTGTAACAGCGCCAAACCCGGCATTTATGGCTAGATGAAGGCATCTCTCATCACCCTCGATTCTGGTTGCCATCATGTCCTCCCGCGAAAACACCGGCATGGCCCTGGGCCTGCTCGGCGTTGTGATCTTCAGCCTCACCCTGCCCTTCACGCGAATCGTCGTGCAGGAACTCCATCCACTGCTCAATGGCTTGGGCCGGGCCCTGTTCGCGGCGATTCCCGCGGCATTGCTGTTGCTCTGGCGTCGTGAAAAATGGCCGACCTGGAAGCAGGTCAAGGGCCTGACCCTGGTCATTGCCGGGGTGATTCTGGGTTTCCCGGTGCTGTCGGCCTGGGCCATGCAAACCTTGCCGGCGTCCCATGGCGCTTTGGTCAATGGCCTGCAGCCCCTGTGCGTGGCGCTGTACGCCGCATGGTTGTCCCATGAACGTCCGTCGAAAGCATTCTGGGCCTGCGCCGCACTGGGCAGTGCGCTGGTGCTCGGGTATGCGCTGATCAGCGGTGCCGGCAGCATTCAGGCCGGCGATTTGCTGATGCTCGGAGCAATTGCGGTGGGCGGCCTGGGTTATGCCGAAGGCGGTCGCCTGGCAAAGGAAATGGGCGGCTGGCAGGTGATCTGCTGGGCGCTGGTGCTGTCGACGCCCGTGCTGATCGGGCCGGTGGTGTATCTGGCGCTGCAACATCAAGGCGAGATTTCAGCGAAAACCTGGTGGGCCTTCGGCTATGTCTCACTGTTTTCGCAGTTCATCGGGTTCTTTGCCTGGTACGCCGGGCTGGCCATGGGCGGTATTGCGCGAGTCAGCCAGATCCAGTTGCTGCAGATCTTCTTCACCATCGCCTTCTCGGCGTTGTTCTTCGGCGAACACGTCGAGCCGATCACCTGGTTGTTTGCCGCCGGGGTGATCGTGACGGTGATGCTGGGACGCAAGACCGCCATCAAACCCGCGCGAATTGCCACCGCATAAATCCTGTGGGATCACAGGTAGCCGTCAGCCCGCAGCAGCGTTTCCAGGCAATGTTCGCTGATGTGATAGAAATCCTTCAGCTCCTGGATCTTCACCAACAACCGGGCCGGGTCCACCGGCTCGGCGCGTTTGACCGCCAGGATCATCTTGTTCTTGTTGGTATGGTCCAGTGAGATGAACTCGAACACCTTGGTCTCGTAACCACAGGCTTCGAGGAACAGCGCGCGCAGACTGTCAGTCACCATCTCTGCCTGCTGGCCCAGGTGCAAACCGTACTGCAGCATCGGCTTGAGCAATGCCGGGCTCTGGATTTGCAGGCGAATCTGTTTGTGGCAGCACGGCGAGCACATGATGATCGACGCGCCGGAACGGATGCCGGTGTGAATCGCGTAGTCGGTGGCGATGTCGCAGGCATGCAGCGCGATCATCACCTCCAGTTCGCTCGGCGCCACGCTACGCACGTCACCACATTTGAAGACCAGCCCCGGATGCTCAAGCCTGGCCGCTGCGGCATTGCAGAGGGTGACCATGTCCTCGCGCAACTCGACGCCCGTCACTTCGCCTTCGGCGTTCAAGGTATTGCGCAGGTAATCGTGAATGGCAAAGGTCAGGTAACCCTTGCCCGAACCGAAGTCCGCCACACGCACCGGCTTGTCCAGCGCCAAGGGAGACGAGGTCAGGGCATGGCTGAACACTTCGATGAACTTGTTGATCTGCTTCCATTTGCGCGACATCGCAGGAATCAGCTCATGCTGCTTGTTGGTCACGCCAAGGTCGGCGAGAAACGGTCGGCTCAAGTCAAGGAAGCGGTTTTTCTCACGGTTGTGCTCGGCGGACGGCACTTCACGCAATTGCTGGGGTTTGCTCTTGAACAACGAAGACTTGCCCTTTTTGCTGTATTCGAGCTGGGCTTCATCGGTCAGCGACAGTAAATGTGCATTTTTGAACGACGCGGGGAGCAGCTCGGCAACGCTTGCGACACCTTCGGCCAGCGGCAGGTTCTTGGTGATGTCGCGGGTTTTGTAGCGATAGACGAAGGACAGGCACGGCTGCGACTTGACGGTCACCGGCTTGATGATGACCCGCTGCAGCTCCGCTTCTTCGCCGACGTATTTGGCCAGCACCAGTTTGATGAAGGCATTGTGTTCGAGGCTCGATTGCAGCAGCTCGATGAACTGCGCGTGATGATCCGGCGCGAGGCTGGCGGGAGTGGCGGTGACAGACATGAAAAACGGCCTCGGGCAATACGAATCGGGAGAATGCCGGGTATTTTAGGGGGGCCGAGGGTTTTGGGCACGGGGTTATTTTGTGGCAGGTCTTGGTCACGCCACCCAAGACCTGAATAAATGCCTTCGACGTATCACGGCTCAACCAGTCGCAACCTGCGGTTACTCGGCGAGTTGATCACGTATTTGACGATCAACCCGACCGGTACCGCCCAGGTAAGACCGTTGAGCGGGTCAGTCACCACCGCGACGGTTTCAGAGCTCGCGGCGATGTCCAGACGCCGACGATCATGGCTCGACTTGAGCTCCCCATAGGCATGGCTGACCAGTCTTTCCGCCACGTGCATGGGCACATCGACACTTTGCAAATGCTTGACGGCACGACAGAACAACACCTGGTCATCAAGCAATCCGTCGCTTTCATGACGAACCAGAAAAGCCTGGGCCATCGCCAGCAGATCCTCATTCAATTCCGGGTTTTCATCGACTTCGTTCATGTTCACGACTCCTGTTGCATGTCCGTCGAAGCATCGCTGACCGCGACAGGGCGGGCGGCACGGCGC
Source organism: Pseudomonas sp. TE12234 (assembly GCF_054061835.1). Taxonomy (NCBI): domain Bacteria; kingdom Pseudomonadati; phylum Pseudomonadota; class Gammaproteobacteria; order Pseudomonadales; family Pseudomonadaceae; genus Pseudomonas; species Pseudomonas sp. TE12234. Next base: position 136,381 of record NZ_JBSSEP010000010.1, on the reverse strand, counting down.
AAGTCCGGCCCGGCGCAAGGTAAACGAACCGCCGGGTTGGGCATTCCACTGGGGGAAAGTTCATGGGTCATTTCGAACTCGGCGCGAACCGACCAGCCGCAAGCTTCCGACGTACATTGCAAATAGGCGACCCGCAGAAAAATATGACGGCCCTCGCTGGTTCGAATGCGCATCCGGTTCAAGCAGTGCGGACACACCATTTTGTAAGTGCTCATGCCTGCTTCCCGATGGTCGTCTGGTGGTAATCAACATTGTCAAACGCAATACTGCTGGAAGCATTACTCGCCAAGATCCGCCCTTGCGAATGGCGCCTGCCGGACAAAAGGAAGTGCAATGGGCAGAAGCGTCTTGGGTAAGAACTAAACCCGTAGGAAATCACCTTGCTACCATTAGGAAGTTTCGACATCGTATTCTGCTGATTCATAGTTGACGATTGATTACTCACAAGAAAAAACGTACTCATTACGCATAAGTTAGGCACTCAAAAAGCATATGTCAAAAGGAAGAGGCTCAAATTGCGTAGCAAAAAATCACAAGCTGTTCTGACGCGCTTAAAACAAATTACCGGTACAACAAGCGATGCTTCGCTATCCTCCGCGCTACAGATCAGCCCGCAAACCCTCAGCAGCTGGAAAGGTCGCGACAGCACGCCATACTCATTATGCGTAGATATCGCACGAACGCGTGGCATCTCTCTTGACTGGTTACTGCTCGGTGAAGGGCCGGTATTACGGCCTGCTCCTGCACCGTCAGCCGAGGAAAATCAGGACAATGCGACGCGAGAAAATACAATTCTCGCGTTGTGGCGTTTACTCAATGAAGAGGATCGCCGCGCCATTCAACATGCTCTGGAGGAGAAGCGACGCCTGCGCGATATGGAACTTCAACTTTCGGAAATGGCCGCCATCCTTGCGACACTTCAACAGCCCAAAGAAACATAAAGTCATATATAACCCGAAGTGCGGTTACTTCAAGGCGCGCCATAGCACAATGATATTTCCTTCATTTCGTACGATCAGTACGCATAACAGCACGCTCACGATTGAATGCCATGGGCTCACCGGTACAGAAGTTATAAGAACATCCATCCCGGCTATGCAAAACAGTCCACCACACAGGCTGGTCAACAGTCCGTCACGCCAACGGTGTCGCACTTCATCACGCTGATAACAGGCCAGCCTGAATGCACTCAACAAATGAGCAATACCGGTAATGAAGACAAGTACAACGGCGTCATCACTCATCATCCTCGCCCTCTCAAATGCCGAACGATTTCACCCAGGGCGGCACCGTCAATCCACTGCATGAACTTGATACTGATGGGAATGACGACCAGCGCACACAGAAATGCCGTCACGCCCGCCGTCAGGAAAGGGATCAACGGCAGCGCCACGGGCGTGAAGAGATAACCGACACCCGCCGACAGCATCCAGGAGCCGATGCGTTGCCAGGCCTTGAAGTTGGCACGCGTCGTGGTTACCAGCCACGCCCCGAGCGATGCGCCGAACAACACCTCGCCGTCGATCACGGGCAATGTCGCGATGCCCAAGCCCAACAGGAGTCCACCCACACTGTTGTAGGCCGAGTCAGTCAGGCTCATGGGCGCCTCGCGATTCAACCTCACTCACGCGGATGGCGCCGGACTCAATGGCTTTGAGCAGGGCGGCACTGCGAGACCTGACCGCAAACTTGCGGCGAATATTGGAGAAGTGGAAGTTGACCGTGGATTCCGAACAGTTCTGAATCCTGGCGATTTCCCACGAAGTTTTACCTTTGAAGCACCACATTAGGGTTTGCGTCTCTTTGGCCGTCAGCTGCACGGGCAGGGAATGTGCGCCGCCGCAGGCACCAGGCAAAGAGTCGAGTGTTTGATGCATAGACATAAGAACTCTCTCTCATCAGAACGCCTGTCGCAGGGCGTTCGCTATTGGAGAGAGATGTTGAAGACAAGCCGGAACCCGGACAATCAACGGGCATTGTCCCTGGGAGCGCTACAAAAGTTTCCGATCAAAAGGCCTAGCCCAGTATCACCAGGCGATTCGGCAACTCATTGCGCACATGGGTGACCGGTACATGCACCTTGAGCAGCTCGCCGCATGCTTCGATGCAGCTGACGAACCCCTGCAACGTCTGCCCCTGGCGTACCTGCCGGGTGAACGTCGCGACAATCGCGTCCCAGTTTTTGTTGTCCAGCCGACTGGAAATGCCTTCATCCACCAGGATTTCCACATAACGCTCGGCTTCACAGACGAAAATCAGCATGCCGGTGCGGCCCACCGTGTGATGCAGGTTTTGCTCCAGGAACTGCCGCCGCGCCAGGTTGGAAGCACGCCAGTGCCGCATCGCGCGCGGAATGAGATGGGTGGTGATTTTCGGCAGACGGAACACCAGGCACAGGACGATGAAACTGATCCATTGCACCAGCAGCAGGCTGTGCAGGGTCAACCACCCTGTCAGGTAATGCACGATACCCGGCACCACCAGCGCCAGCAGACTGGCCCAGAGCAGCGGGATGTACGCATAGTCGTCGGCGCGGGCCGCGAGCACGGTCACCAGCTCCGCGTCGGTGTCGCGCTCGACCCGGGCAATGGCTTCGGCCACTTTGCGTTGTTCGTGTTCAGTGAGTAATGCCATGTCTTGAAGATGCCTGTTCGCTATTGTTTTTATCACCAGCCGCCCGACGAACCACCGCCCCCGAAACTGCCCCCGCCGCCGCTGAAGCCACCGCCTCCACCGCCGCCAAAACCTCCACCGCCGAAACCGCCTCCCGAGCCGCCCGAACCACCGCGGCCGGCGGGCAGGATACCGAGCATCTGGCAGACAAAAACAGTCAGGATGAACAGCAGCACCAAAAACACGAAGACACCCGGATGCCGCGAGACGAAATCGTCACCCGGATCGCCTCTGGAGTCATAAACGGTCGATGGCTCGTCCAGGGCGTTGCCACCCAACACCACCAACATGGCGGCCACCCCGTCGCTGATGCCTTTGCTGAAGTTACCGGCCTTGAATGCCGGGGTGATGACCTGATTGATGATCACCGAACTCTGCGCATCGGTCAGGCGATCTTCCAGGCCGTAACCGACTTCAATGCGCAGTTTGCGCTCGTCACGGGCGACGATCAGCAGCGCGCCGTTGTTCTTGTCCTTCTGCCCGATGCCCCAATAACGCCCCAGTTGATAACCGAAGTCGGCGATGTCGGTGCCTTGCAAGTTCGCCAGAGTGACCACCACCAACTGCTCGCCGGTGGCCTTTTCGTGGGCCTGGAGTTGCTGGGTCAGTTGCTCGCGCACGGCCGGCTCGATCATCTGGGCGTTATCCACCACCCGCCCGGTCAGCTCGGGGAACTTCAATTGCGCCTGGGCCGCCAGGGACAACGCCCAGAGCAACAGCACCAGGCCCATTTTCAAGATGCGCATGGGCAACCTCTTGGGCGATGACGCACCCGCCTTGTGATGCTGGCGGGTCCTTCAGTGTTCAGAACTTGACCTCGGGCGCCTTCTCCGAACCTGGCGTGGCCTCGAAGGTCTCGCGAATCGGCAGATTGCTGTACAGCACGCTGTGCCACAGGCGACCGGGGAACGTGCGGATTTCGGTGTTGTACTTCTGCACCGCGAGAATGAAGTCGCGGCGGGCGACGGCGATGCGGTTCTCGGTGCCTTCGAGTTGCGATTGCAGGGCCAGGAAGTTCTGGTTGGCCTTGAGGTCCGGATAGCGCTCGGACACCACCATCAACCGGCTCAGGGCGCCACTGAGTTGATCCTGGGCCTGTTGGTACTGCTTGAGCTTTTCCGGGTTGTCCAGGGTGGAGGCGTCGACCTGGATCGACGTGGCCTTGGCCCGGGCCTCGATCACGGCGGTCAGGGTCGCTTCCTCATGCTTGGCGTAGCCCTTGACGGTTTCCACCAGATTGGGGATCAGGTCGGCGCGGCGCTGATACTGGTTCTGCACCTGACCCCAGGCGGCCTTGGCCTGTTCATCCAGGGTCGGGATGTTGTTGATGCCGCAAGCGGTCAGCAATGTGGCCAGCACCAGCAGGGTGGCGACCTGCAGGCGAGAACGGTAGGTAGGACTGACATTCATCAGGATGATGCTCCCTTTGTACACTTCATGAAATAAACCACCGTGAAACCTCCTGAGCCGGCTCTTGGGGCATAATCGCCCGCGCCTCTGGATTGCAACGGGCCGATGGGCTAAAAAGACGCCCTGCGCAAAAACGCTTTCGGCATTCGATCGTCGTCTTCCGGCTGCCCGTTTTGAGTCTGCACCCGAACAACAATAGTCGCTCCCTAAATTTTGGCTGGCCGGCGTGTACATCGCCGTTTGGGCCCTTGAGAAAAACATTCATGAAGAAGCTGTGTTTGCTGGGCCTGCTCGTCAGCCTGGCCAGTCATAACGTATTGGCCGCCACGACGCCCGCACCTCTGGAGAACAAGGACGCCTTCATCAGCAAACTGATGAAGCAAATGACCCTCGATGAGAAAATCGGCCAGTTACGCCTGATCAGCATCGGCCCGGAAATGCCCCGGGAGCTGATCCGCAAGGAAATTGCAGCCGGCAACATCGGTGGTACGTTCAACTCGATCACCCGCCCGGAAAACCGTCCGATGCAGGACGCGGCGATGCGCAGCCGGCTGAAGATCCCGATGTTCTTCGCCTATGACGTGATCCACGGCCACCGCACCATTTTCCCGATCCCGCTGGCCCTGGCCTCCAGCTGGGACATGGACGCCATCGGCCTGTCCGGGCGCATCGCCGCCAAGGAAGCCGCGGCTGACAGCCTCGATATCACCTTCGCCCCGATGGTCGACATCTCCCGCGACCCGCGCTGGGGTCGTACGTCCGAAGGTTTCGGCGAAGACACTTATCTGGTTTCGCGAATTGCCGGCGTGATGGTCAAGGCGTTCCAGGGCACCGGCGCGAACGCCGCCGACAGCATCATGGCCAGCGTCAAGCACTTCGCCTTGTACGGCGCCGTCGAGGGCGGTCGCGACTACAACGTGGTCGACATGAGTCCGGTCAAGATGTACCAGGACTACCTCCCGCCCTACCGCGCGGCGATCGATGCCGGCGCCGGCGGGGTGATGGTCGCGCTGAACTCGATCAACGGCGTACCGGCCACCGCCAACACCTGGCTGATGAACGACCTGCTGCGCAAGGACTGGGGCTTCAAGGGCCTGGCGGTCAGCGACCACGGCGCGATTTTCGAACTGATCAAGCACGGCGTGGCCGCTGACGGTCGCGAAGCGGCGAAGCTGGCGATCAAGGCCGGCATCCACATGAGCATGAACGACACCCTCTACGGCAAAGAGCTGCCGGGGCTGTTGAAGTCTGGCGAGATCAAGCAAAGCGATATCGACAACGCCGTGCGTGCCGTATTGGGCGCCAAGTACGACATGGGCCTGTTCAAGGACCCGTACCTGCGTATCGGCAAGGCCGAGGATGACCCGGCCGACACCTATGCCGACAGCCGCCTGCACCGCGCCGAAGCCCGCGATGTGGCACGCCGTAGCCTGGTGTTGTTGAAGAACCAGAACGAAACCCTGCCGCTGAAGAAAACCGCGAAAATCGCGCTGGTCGGTCCGCTGGTCAAGGCGCCGATCGACATGATGGGCAGCTGGGCCGCCGCCGGCAAACCTGCGCAATCGGTGACCCTGTTCGACGGCATGAACGCCGCCGTCGCCGACAAGGCAACGCTGATCTACGCCCGTGGCGCCAACATCACCGAGGACAAGAAAATCCTCGATTACCTGAACTTCCTCAACTTCGATGCACCGGAAGTGGTCAATGACCCGCGCCCGGCCAATGTGCTGATCGACGAAGCGGTCAAGGCCGCCAAGGATGCCGACGTGGTGGTGGCCGCCGTGGGTGAGTCCCGTGGCATGTCCCACGAATCCTCCAGCCGCACCGACATCAACATCCCGGAAAACCAGCGCGAGCTGATCCGTGCCTTGAAAGCCACCGGCAAACCGCTGGTGCTGGTGTTGATGAACGGCCGTCCGCTGTCGATTCTCGAAGAGAAGGAACAGGCTGACGCGATCCTGGAAACCTGGTTCAGCGGCACCGAAGGCGGCAACGCCATCGCCGATGTACTGTTCGGCGACTACAACCCGTCGGGCAAACTGCCGATCACCTTCCCGCGTTCGGTGGGGCAGATCCCGACCTACTACAACCACCTGACCATTGGCCGGCCGTTCACGCCGGGCAAACCGGGCAACTACACCTCACAGTACTTCGATGACACCACAGGTCCCCTGTTCCCGTTCGGCTACGGCCTGAGCTACACCGACTTCAGCCTGAGCGACATGGCCCTGTCGTCGACCACGCTGAACAAGACCGGCAAGCTCGACGCCAGCGTCACGGTCAAGAACACCGGCAAGCGTGACGGCGAAACCGTGGTGCAGTTGTACATCCAGGACGTGGCCGGTTCGATGATCCGCCCGATCAAGGAACTGAAGAACTTCCAGAAAGTGATGCTCAAGGCCGGCGAACAGAAAGTCGTGCACTTCACCATCACCGAGGACGACCTGAAGTTCTTCAACACCCAGCTCAAGTACGCGGCGGAACCGGGCAAATTCAACGTGCAGATCGGCCTGGATTCCCAGGACGTGACGCAGCAGAGTTTTGAGCTGCTCTAAGCCCCACAACTCCCTGTGGGAGCTGGCTTGCCAGCTCCCACTGAGGTTTCAGGGTGTTTGAAAGATTGCGCCTATCCCCGCCGATCCAGCAGATTCACCACCAGCCGATCCACCCATCCCCATACCCTCTGCTTCACCCGCCGCCACAGCGGTCGGCGTTTCCATGACTCCAGGCTGACTTCCTGGCTCAGGGCGAAGTCGTTTTCGAAGCTCGCCGTCACCGCCCGGGTCAATCCCGGGTCGAGCGCTTCCAGGTTGGCCTCCAGATTGAAACGCAAATTCCAGTGATCGAAATTGCACGAGCCGATGCTCACCCAGTCATCGATCAGGACCATTTTCAAATGCAGGAAGCACGGCTGGTACTCGAAAACCCTCACCCCGGACTTGAGCAGGCGCGGGTAGTAGCGATGCCCGGCATAGCGCACGGAAGGGTGATCGGTGCGCGGTCCGGTCAGCAGCAGTCGCACATCGACACCGCGGCCGGCCGCCCGACGCAATGACCGCCGGACCCTCCAGGTCGGCAGAAAGTAGGGGGTGGCGAGCCAGATTTGCTTTTGTCCGCTGTTCAAGGCACGAACCAGCGAATGCAGGATGTCCCGATGCTGACGGGCGTCGGCATAGGCGACCCGGCCCATGCCCTCGCCCACGGGTGGCACACGGGGCAGGCGCGGCAGGCCGAAATGCGAGGCGGGTTTCCAGGCGCGGCGATGGCGGTTGGCGATCCATTGCCGATCGAACAGCAACTGCCAGTCCAGGACCAGCGGCCCGGTGATTTCCACCATCACCTCGTGCCAGTCGCTGACGTCCTTGCCCGGTGTCCAGAACTCATCGGTGACACCGGTGCCGCCGACCACCGCCAGGCTCTGGTCCACCAGCAACAGCTTGCGGTGATCGCGGTAGAAGTTACCGACCCAGCGCCGCCAGCTCAGGCGATTGTAGAAACGCAGCTCGACCCCGGCGGCCATCAAGCGCTGACGCAGGTGCAAGGTGAACGCCAGGCTGCCGTAATCATCGAACAGGCAACGCACCCGCACGCCGCGCTCGGCAGCCTGGACCAGCGCCTGAACCATGGCCTCGGCGCAGGCACCCGCCTCCACCAGGTACAACTCCAGTTCGACTTGCTCTTCGGCACGGGCAATCGCCACCAGCATGCGCGGGAAAAACTGCGGGCCATCGATCAGCAGTTCGAAGCGATTGCCTTCACGCCAGGGAAAGACGGGGCCGGCCATGTCAGCGCGCCGCGAAAATCAGCACGGCACCCACGGGCACCGACAGGCTGATCGCCGAAAGCCCGGCGAGCTTGCGCAACGCTTCCAGGCCGGGTGCCAGGTCGAAGTCTTCGGCATTGATCACCACCGGTTCGAGCGTCACCACCTGAAAGCGCCGGTCATCGAGACGGGTCGCCAGCAGCTCGGTGGTGTAGGTGTGTTGCTTGCCATGCAGATTGACGGTCAGCGGCAAGCGCAGTTCGAGTTGCGCACCGGGGGCCAGATCGTTGATCGGACGCAGATCGATCCGGGTGGTGATCAGCGCTTCGGGAAACCTGTCGATTTCGAACAGTTCCTTGCGCATGCGCTCGTCGCGCAACGGAATGCCGCTGTTGATCGATTCAAGCTCGACCTCCACCTCCGCCACCCCTTCGGGATCGACCTTGCCGTGCAACACCAGAAAGCGCTGCACTTCGGAAACATTGGCGTTTTTGGTGCTGACAAACGACAGCCGCGACGATTCGCCGTCCAGGTACCAATTGGCCCGGGCCGACAGCGAAGCGCCGGCCAATAGCAGGACGGTGAGCGTTTTGATGATGGAGCGCTTGAACATAGTGACTCGTGGGGCAAATAAACCTGTGCTGAACCTTAACCGGCCTGACACAGGTTGCAAACTTTGTGTTGCCTTGAGTCGTTAAACAGCCAAAGGTTCCACTCAGGCCATCGCCTGCTGCACATCGCCGATGGTCGCCGCCAGGCTGTTGAGGTGCAGGCTCAGCACCCGCTCCACCGGCGCCTGATCCATCGGCCAGTGCAACGCCATGCTGCCGACCAGGCGGCCGTCGCTATGGATCGGCAAGGCCACCGCGCGAATCAGAAACGGCAGGCGTACCGGGTATTCCCAATAACCTTCGGTGCGCTGGCCGAAGCCTTGATGCAAGGCCTGCTGCGTGGCGCTGAACAGGTTTTCATCGGTCAGCCGTTCACGATGGGCCAGACGCTCCACTTCATGGCTGTGCAACTCGGCGAGGCAAGCCCGGCCCATGGCCGAATGAAACAGGCTGGCATGCTGGCCGACGATCTGGCAGTTGTTCGGATAGCGCTTGCGCAGCACCGTGGGAACCGCACTTTCCATGACTTCCACGCGTTCGCCGTCGAAACACGACAGGTCCGCCACCAGCCCGGTACGTTCGCTCAACTCCAGCAACAGGGGCGCGGCGTTTTCCACCAGGCGCCGCTTGAAGCGCTGCTGACTGTCGCCAAACAGGCGCTTGGCGCACAGGCGATAACGCCGGTCGCTCAGCCCGCGATAGACCCAGCCCTGCTCCTGCAACGTCAGCAACATGCGCGAGACCGTGGCCTTGGGCAGGCGGGTCAGGTAGTGCAACTCCTCCAGACCCAGCGCCTGATGCTCGCCCAGCAACTCGACGATGGCCAGGGCGCGCTCGACGGAACGCACGCTGCCGGTTTCTGCCTTGCTGTCCATGTGTTCGACCTCCCTTTGCCCGGAATGGATGATCGTGTGCTCTTGTTACAAAGTACAGCAAGATGCGCGCCCGTCAGGCGCGCTCAGGCGTTTGACAGACAACCGGGCGGGCGACGCTTGACCCACTGGGTCAACTGCTCATGGGCATAAGCCAGTTGCAGCACCGCACGGTCGGCCTGGGCCGGGCCAATGATTTGCAGGCCCATGGGCAAGCCTGCCGGGTTGAAGCCCACCGGTACGTTCATGCTCGGCAAGCCGGCCAGGGTCGGGCCGATGACCACTTCCATCCAGCGGTGATAGGTGTCCATGCTCTGCCCGCCAACGACCCGGGGCCAGTGGGTGTGTGCATCAAAAGGGAACACTTGGGCGGTGGGCAGCAACAGAAAATCGTAACGCTCGAACAATTCGTTCAAGGCGCGGTACCAGTCACTGCGGCCGACCGATGCCTGATACACATCCGCCGCCGTCAAACGCAGCCCACCCTCGATTTCCCATTGCGCTTCAGGCTTGAGTTGCTCGCGTTTCTTCGGGTCGGCATACAGCGCGCCGAGACTGCCCTGCACCAGCCAGTGCCGATGTACCAGCCAGGTCTGCCACAGGCGCTCCATGGAAAAATCCGGCTGGCAGGCTTCGACCTTGCAACCCAGCGCCGCGAAATCCTGCAGCGCCGATTCGCACAGGCTCATCACGCCGGTGTCCATCGGCAAGTAGCCGTTGTAGTCACCCAGCCATCCCACACGAACCTCGCTGAAATCCTGCGCCAGGGACTGATGGAAAATCTCCGGGTCCTGCGTCAGCGACAACGGCACGCGCGGGTCGTACCCGGCCTGGGTGCCGAGCAATCGGGCGACATCGGTGACGGTACGGCCCATCGGCCCTTCGGTGGCCAGTTGCTGGACAAACACCTCCGGCTGCGGACCGTGGGGCACGCGCCCCTGGGACGGGCGAAAACCGAACACGTTGTTGAACGCCGCCGGGTTGCGCAGCGAGCCCATCATGTCGCTGCCATCGGCCACCGGCAGCATGCGCAACGCCAGTGCCACCGCCGCCCCGCCGCTGCTGCCACCGGCCACCCGGCTCGGGTCGTAAGCGTTGGTGGTGGTGCCGTACACCGTGTTGTATGTCTGCGAACCAAGGCCGAACTCCGGCACGTTGGTCTTGCCGATAATAATGGCGCCACTGTCGCGAACCCGCGCCACGCTGATGGCATCGTGTTGCGGGACTTGCTCGGCGAACAGCGGCGAGCCCATGGTGGTGCGTAACCCGGCGGTGGCCGCCAGGTCCTTGATCGCTTGCGGCATGCCGTGCATCCAGCCGCGGGATTGCCCCTGATCCAGTTGCCGATCGCAGGTGTCGGCCTCGGCCAGCAACTCTTCGGCCGGGCGCAGCGACACCAGCGCATTGACCTGCGGATTGAAGCGCTCGATCTGCGCCAGATACGCCTGCATCACTTCACGGCAGGACACCTGTCGCCCGTGAATGGCCCGGGACAACGAATCGGCGTCCATTTCAACAATCGGATGGATGCTCAAGATTTCACCTCAAGGTTAAGTGCGACGGATCGCTTTGCACGCGGCGCCTCCTGCATGCAGTAAGTACCCAGCAGCGTCAGCAGGCAAGCGAACAATACGTAGAAGGATGGCGCCACCGGCGTGGCCAGAACCTTGCTCAGCCAGGTGACGATCAGTGGCGCGAAACCACCGAAGACCATGACCGCGACGTTGTACGCCACCGACACGCCGGTGGAACGCACTTCGATTGGAAACTGCTCGGCCAGTGCCGTCGGTGCCGGGCCGAAAAATCCGCCGATCGCGCTGCACAGCAACAGCTGCATCACCAGCAGCCGCTCCACCGACGGCGCCGCCGCCACCCACACATACAGCGGATACACCATCAGAAAAAACGCGAGGGTGAAGGCCATCAGCACCGGGCGGCGGCCAAGTCGATCCGACAATGCGCCGGACAGCGGAATCACCACGGTCATCACGGCGACTGCAATCATCTGCACCAGCAGCACCTGATCCAACGGCAGGCCGAGGTTTTTGTGGGCAAAGGTCGGCATGTTCACCAGCACCACGTAGAACGACACCGTTGCGCCGCACGCCAGGCCCATGGACACCAGAATGGCGCGACGGTGTTCGCGAATCACGTGCAGCAACCCCGGGCTCTCGCCTTTGGCCTGCTTGCGCGCTTCGAGAAACTCTTCCGGTTCCTCCATGTGCTTGCGAATCCACAGGCCCACCGGGCCGATCAACAGGCCGATCATGAACGGAATCCGCCAGCCCCAGCTGTCCAGTGCTTCAGGGCTCAGCAGATGGGTGAACAAGGCCACCATGCCCGCGCCGGCAAACACCGCCAGGCATTGCCCGACCAACTGCCACGAGCCATACAAGCCCTTGCGATGTGCCGGTGCGCTTTCCACCAGGAACGCGGTGGCACTGGCGTACTCGCCGCCGGTGGCGAAACCCTGGAGCATCCGCGCGACCACGATCAACAACGGCGCGCCCATGCCGATGGCGGCGTAATCGGGCGCGAAAGCGATCAGCGCGATGGAGACCGTCATCAGCCGGATGATCATCTGCATCGCCGCCTTGCGGCCTTTGCGATCCGAATACATGCCCAACAAAATGCCGCCCACCGGGCGCATGAAAAAGCCGACGCCAAAGGTCGCCAGGGCCATCAGCAACGACGCGTACTCGTCCTCGGACGGGAAAAACTGCCGGGCGATGATGCTCGCCAGAAAGCCGTAAACGATGAAGTCATACCATTCCAGGGCATTGCCGATCACGGCGGCGATCACCTGCCGGGTCCGCGAAACACCTGTGCTCGAAGTCTGCATGGGGAACTCTCCAAAAACCTGTTGGGTGATGACGGGCACGACGGCGCGCGCCCGGTCCAGCGGCAGTAGAAAGAGAGGAAATCAGGCCGGCTTGAGCCAGCGCTCGGTCAGCGCGCCCCAATATGCCGCGCCGGTCAGCAGGATGTCGTCGTTAAAGTCATAGGCAGGGTTGTGCACCATCGGCCGCGATACGCCGTTGCCGATGAACAGGTAGGCGCCGGGGCAGCGTTGCAGCATCCAGGCAAAGTCTTCACTGCCCATGAGCTTGGGCGTGTTGCCATCCACCGCATCAGCACCGACCAGCTCGACGCCCACTTGCCGGGCGAACTCGGTTTCGGCGGCATGGTTGACCAGCACCGGATACGCCGGACGGTGTTCGACCTTCGAACTGCAACCGAAACTCCTGGCCTGGGATTCAATGATCGCTCGCACCCGCTCCAGGGTTTGCTCACGCACCTGGGCGTTCAGCGCGCGCAGGCTCAGGCGCAGGATCGCTTGCTGCGGAATGACGTTGGCCGCCTCCCCGGCCTGCAATGCCCCGACCGTGACCACGACCGCCTGTTGCGCATCGATGTTGCGTGCCACCACGGTCTGCAACGCCATGACTACGCTGGCCGCCGCCACCAGCGGATCGACCGCCAGATGCGGCATCGAGCCGTGGCCGCCGACGCCTTCGATCGTCACTGTCAGTAAATCTTGCGAGGCCATCATCGGCCCTTCGCGAAAGCCCAGGTGTCCGGCCGGCAAGCCCGGCATGTTGTGCATGCCGAACAGCGCGTCGCAGGGGAACCGCTCGAGCAAGCCATCGGCGAGCATGGCTTCGGCACCGCCCTGGCCTTCTTCGGCGGGCTGGAAGATCAGGGTCAGGGTGCCGTCGAACTGACGGGTTGCCGCCAGGTATCGCGCCGCGCCCAGCAACATCGTGGTGTGGCCGTCATGCCCGCAGGCGTGCATGCAGCCCTGATGCTGGCTGGAATAAGTCGCACCGGTGTTCTCGATGATCGGCAGCGCATCCATGTCCGCCCGAATGCCGAGTTTGCGCGGGCTGCTGCCGTTGCGCAGGACGCCGACCACGCCGGTCTTGCCGATCCCGGTGTGCACCTCGTACCCCCACTCCTTCAGGGATCGGGCCACCAGCGCCGACGTGCGGTTTTCCTTGAAGCCGAGTTCCGGGTGGGCGTGGATGTCCTGGCGGGTGGCGTGCAGATCGCTGGCCACGTCGCTGAGCCAGGCAAGAATGTGCTGATGTCGGGTCATGACGATTGTCCTCGGGCCGGGTGTATTCCCGTTCTTTTTGTTCGCTGTGATTTCGCGACACATCAAGGCAGGTCGCGCTCACCGCCAGATAACCGCGAGTCGCGCGCGAGGACAATCGAATGTGGTTCCACCAGATGGAACCTGTCGGTCAGGGGTTCAAGCGGCAACCCTGGCGCTCGCCGATCCACACGGCGCTGTTGCTGCGCCCCAAACCGCTGACGGTGACGCTTTTGCTGGCGGCGTCATCGGTAAAGCCGCTGATGGGCACCCACTGTTTCACGTAGCCACGGCAGTACTCGGCGCCATTGTTCATCACGTAGCGGCACGAGCAATATTCCTTGGCGGTGTAGGCGCTGATGATGTCCGGGAACGCCTCCAGTGCCACCCGCTCACGCCAGCCCCAGCCGCACAGGACGATCAGCAGAATCAACAGCAAGGTGCTGAACGGTCGGCGACGCACGAAGCTGCGACGGTTCATGGCTGCACCTTCCCGCCAAAGGCCTTGAGCGCGAGCTTGAGTAACTGGTTGTGTTGGTAACTGTCGTCGCGGTCATCGCCGTAGCGCACGATCACCAGGTTTTCGCTGGGGATCACATACAGCGCCTGTCCCCAGTGTCCAAGCGCGGCATAGGTGTCCGCGGGTGCGTCGGGCCAGGGCCGGGGCGCGCCCTCCACGGCGCGGTTGAGCCACCAGTGGCCGCCGGGCACGGCGTCATCCTGGTTGGCGTGATAACGGGCAAAGGGTTCGAGGTTGAAAGTGACCCAATCCTTGGGCAGCAATTGGCGCTCGCCCCAGCGGCCGTCACGGGCCATCAACAGACCGATCCGCGCCAGATCCCGCGCGGTGAGGTAGGCGTAAGACGAGGCGACGAAGGTGCCCGCGGCATCGGTTTCCCAGGTGGCATGGTGAATGCCCAGGGGTTCAAACAGCGCGGTCCACGGATAGTCCGCATAGCGGGCCGGGCCGACGATGCCCTTCAACGCAGCGGATAACAGACCGCTATCACCGCTGGAGTAACGAAACACCTGACCCGGTGCGGCGTACGCATCCTGATCGACAGTAAACGCCGCCATGTCGCGGTGCCCCCGGGTGTAGAGCATCGCCACCACCGAGGATTTCAATGGTGCGTATTCGTAGTTTTCCTGCCAGTCAAGGCCCGAGGCCCAGTGCAGCAGGTCGGCCATGGTCATGCCTGGGTATTTTTTCAGTGGCGGATAGAACTTCGCCACCGGGTCCTGCAGATTGAACCGGCCTTCGCCGTAGGCCACGCCCAGCACCGTGGCCAGCAGGCTCTTGCTGATGGACCAGGTCAGGTGTGGCGTTGTGGCGGTGGTCGGGCCAGCGTAGCGCTCGAAGATCAACTGACCGTCGCGGACCACCAGCAAGGCATCGGTGCGGATGCCTCGGCGAGTGGTGTCGTTGCGCGGTGGGAAGGCGTACCCCTCAAACGCCCGAAGTGCCGGCCCGGTGATGCTCGGACCCGATGACCATTGCTCGCCAGGCCAGTTTTCAGCGTGGGCCGCGAGACTGAACAGCAGCACAACAAACAACGGCAGGCCTTTGGGCATGGCGGGTGCTCGTGGGGATTAACCTTCTGAGCCTAGTTGAGGTTGATGACAGTTTTGAAAATTGTATTGCCGGAAAGATGGCTATCGCGAGCCAGCTCGCTCCCATAGGGCAATGCGCTTGAAAAAGTGGGAGCCAGCCTGCTCGCGAAGGGGCCAGTCAAATCGCCGCCAACGCCTTGGCCAATCGCTTGCCCCGTGCCCCCGCCGCCAGATCCATCACCGCTTGATCACGCTGCCACATCACCGCCCACTGCGGCGGCCCTTCGGCCAGCGCTTGATTGATTTCGCCCTTGAGCCCTTCGAACTGCGCAAACAGCCCACCGAGCAATACATGCCCGCACGGGTTGTTCGGTGCCTGGCGGCTGACTTCCGCGCACCCGGCCAGCAGCGCCAGCAGACGTAGTTGCAGGGCTTGCGGCCAATCGCTGTCCTGGCCGACGCCATACAGCCACGCCGTCATGGCGCTCAACACATAAATGTCTTCCAGGGTACGGAACGGTTTGACGTAAGCGTCCCAACCGTCCCCGGCCAGCAATTCGCACAAAGCGTTGTCCAGAAACACCCGGCCATGGCTGATGTCCGGCATCAACGGGATCGGAGCCAGCTTTTCCACGCGCACGCCCGGCTCATCGGGATAGACCACCCCCAGGCTCAGGCACGGATCGTCGCCCGGCGCCTCGCTGCGCGCAGCGATCAACAGCCAGTCGGCGGCATCGCCAGCGGTGACAAAATCCTTGCGCCCGCTCAAGCGCAAGTCGTGCAGGCGGGTCTGCATGTCCGCCACCCGCAGGCTGCGTTGCTCAGTGGCGCACAACGCACCGAGGCTCAAAGGCGCGCTCGGCCACAACATGCGCAACGCCGCTTGATACCCCACCAGAAATGCCAGCCCCGGCGTCGCCATCATCCGCCCCCCCGCCACCGCCAAATCAAAGGGCGTGACCGTGCCCAAGTGGTGCAACAAGGTCGCGTAGCCCTCACCCAGATCCGAATTGGCGGGCAGGCGTTCTCGGCGAATCAACAGGTGTTGCCAGGGCATAAGGGGCTCCTTGTGGGCTGTCATATAAGCATCACCAAAGCTTAACGGCGATGACACCGGCGCTACATAGCCTGACTTTGCACAACACGGCTGCATAAAGAAAGTCGATCGGCTGCACCCAAAGACGAGTGAACAGCCCGCACGGAGATTCGCCATGACTCAGATCGCCCGCATCAGCGACACCGGCAACGAACGCCGCCTGCAAGCCGAACGCCTGGTGGGCGCCGAGGCCTTGCAGGAAGCCCAAGCCTTGCGCTTCAACGTGTTCAGCGGCGAATTCAACGCCAAACTCAAGGGCGCGGAACGGGGTCTGGACATGGACGACTACGATGTTCACTGCGCCCACATCGGCGTGCGTGACCTCAACACCGGGCGCCTGGTGGCCACCACTCGATTGCTCGATCACACCGCCGCCAGCAGCCTGGGCAGGTTTTACAGCGAAGAAGAATTCAGCCTGCACGGCCTGGTCCATCTGCAAGGCCCGATCCTGGAAATCGGCCGTACCTGCGTCGACCCGGCCTACCGCAACGGCGGCACCATCGCCGTGCTCTGGGGCGAGCTGGCCGAAGTGCTGAACCAGGGTGGCTACAGCTACTTGATGGGTTGCGCGAGCATTCCGATGCAGGACGGCGGGGTCCAGGCCCACGCGATCATGCAGCGCCTGCGCGAACGCTACCTGTGCACCGAACACCTGCGGGCCGAGCCAAAGAAGCCGCTGCCGACCCTGGATATTCCATCGAACGTGATCGCCGAAATGCCGCCGCTGCTCAAGGCCTACATGCGTCTGGGCGCGAAAATCTGCGGCGAACCGTGCTGGGACGAAGACTTCCAGGTCGCCGACGTGTTTATCCTGCTCAAGCGCGACGAGCTTTGCCCGCGTTACGCCAAACACTTCAAGGCGGCTGTGTGATGCGTCGGTTGCGCGTGTACGCGCGAATCGCGCGGGTGCTGCTGGTGGTCGCGCTTGGCCTGGGCATGGCCACCGTCTTCGGCGTATTCGAACGCCTGGGCATGGCCCATTCGATGGAGCGTCGCCAACGCTGGTCGCGCTTTTTCATGGCGCGCCTGAGCAATGCCCTGCCCTTCGACGTGACGATCAAGGGTGAACTGCCGAAGACCTCGATGCTCTGGGTCAGCAACCATGTGTCCTGGACTGACATTCCATTGTTGGGAATGCTCACGCCGATGTCGTTCCTGTCCAAGGCCGAAGTGCGCACCTGGCCGGTGGCGGGCTGGCTCGCGGCCAAGGCCGGCAGCCTGTTTATCCGTCGCGGCTCGGGCGACAGCCAGTTGATCCGCAAACAAATGACTCGCCACCTGGAGCAGGCGCACCCGCTGCTGATGTTCCCGGAAGGCACCACCACCGATGGCCGTTCGCTGCGTACCTTTCATGGCCGTTTGTTGTCGGCGGCCATCGATTCTGAAGTCGCGCTGCAACCGGTGGCGATTCGTTATGTGCGCGACGGCGAGCCTTGCCTGCTGGCCCCGTTCATTGGCGACGATGATTTGCTCTCGCACCTGATGCGCCTGTTTGCCAACGATCGGGGCCAGGTGGAAATTCATCTGCTCAAGCCGATCGCTTGCGAAGGTCGCGAACGCGCCGCACTGGCGTTCGAGGCGCAGCAGGCGGTGCAGAAGGTGTTGTTTGGGGCGATTCCGGAAAAAAAGCAAGTCCCATTGCGCCCTGCCATCGCAGCCTGAACACATCCCCCCTGTGGGAGCTGGCTTGCCAGCGATAGCGGTGGGTCAGCCAATGTAGATGTTGGATGATCCGGACTTATCGCTGGCAAGCCAGCTCCCACAGTGATCTATGTCGTTGGATGGCTCTGCGCAAAATCCTGAAGCTGCGGATAGAACAACCGAAAGTCCTCGCTTAACGGCTCGTACAACACCCGCAATTCCTGCATCGCGGCGGCCAGTTCCTCGGGCCGGGTCAAGCGCCGGGCAATCCCGCGCAGCACCTGCTCCAACACCTCAAACTCCCGGTAAGACCCCAACCAGTCATTGGCCACCATGTGCGGTGCGATTTTCGCCAGCCGTTCGGGCAACTGCCGCTCACTGGACAACACCCGGTACACGTCGGAAGTGAAATGCGCCAACGGCTGATCGGCGTACTGCGCCCAGTCCCGCGCCAGGCAGTGGTCGAAAAAAACGTCGAGAACGATGCCGGCATAGCGCCTGCGTGTCAGGGAAAAGCGCGACAACGAAGCGTCCACCAACGGGTGACGATCGGTGAACACGTCGATGCTGCGATGCAGCTGGATGGCCGCTTCGATCTCCGGATCGAACTGCCCTTGCAGCCGTCCCTTGACGAAATCGCCATACAGACTGCCGAGCAGTTGACCGGGACGCTGGCCACCGAGGTGAAGATGTGCGAGATAGTTCATGGGCGCAGCTTAGCACTGCCCCTTGTATCTACACATCAACGTATCGTTATAACTCGATATACCGAAATGTGAGCTGGTCAGAGCCAAATCATATTTGTATATCGCGAAATACCGATTTAAAGTTCGCCCCATCGCGATATAGCGTTTTAATCATCACGAGCCCACACCCATGACCCTCAATCTCGACGAAATAATAAAAGCCCTGGCGCACCCGGTACGGCGAGAAATCCTGCACTGGCTCAAAGACCCGGACGTCGAATTTCCAGACCAGTCCCACAGCAACGAGCACGGCGTTTGCGCCGGGCAGATTGATCAACGTTGCGGTTTGTCGCAGTCCACGGTGTCTGCGCACCTGGCGACGCTGCAACGCGCCGGCCTGATCAGCAGCCGCAAAGTCGGCCAGTGGCATTTTTTCAAGCGCAACGAGGAAACCATCCAGGAGTTCCTCAAAACCTTCAGCAAAGAGCTCTGACCCTTAACGTCAGCCAGCCGAAAAGGAATTAAACCAATGCCCCTCTCGCTACTCATCCTGGCCTTGAGCGCCTTCGCCATCGGCACCACGGAGTTCGTCATCATGGGCTTGCTGCCCAACGTGGCGGCCGACCTTGGTGTATCGATTCCTGGCGCCGGCTGGCTGGTGACCGGTTACGCCCTGGGCGTGGCCATCGGTGCGCCGTTCATGGCGCTGGCCACTGCGAAACTGCCACGCAAAGCTGCGCTGGTGGCGTTGATGGGCATCTTCATTATCGGCAACCTGCTGTGTGCGGTGGCCAGTGACTACAACGTGCTGATGCTCGCCCGTGTGGTGACAGCCCTGTGCCACGGTGCCTTCTTCGGGATTGGCTCGGTGGTCGCGGCGGGCCTGGTGCCGGCGAACAAACGCGCATCGGCCGTGGCCCTGATGTTCACCGGCCTGACCCTGGCCAACGTCCTCGGCGTGCCACTGGGCACCGCGCTCGGCCAGGAAGCCGGCTGGCGCTCGACCTTCTGGGCGGTGACGGTGATCGGTGTGATCGCGCTGATCGGCCTGATCCGTTTCCTGCCGGCCAAGCGCGATGAAGAAAAACTCGACATGCGCGCCGAACTGCGCGCCCTCAAAGGCGCCGGCATCTGGTTGTCCCTGAGCATGACCGTGCTGTTCGCCGCCTCGGTGTTCACCCTGTTTACCTACGTCGCACCGTTGCTGGGCGAAGTCACCGGCGTCTCGCCCCATGGTGTGACCTGGAGCCTGATGCTCATCGGCCTGGGCCTGACCGTCGGCAACATCATTGGCGGCAAGCTGGCGGACAAAGGCCTGGCCGCGACGCTGATCGGCGTCTTCATCGCCATGGCCGTGGTCTCCACCGTGCTGACCTGGACCAGCGTGGCGCTGATCCCCACCGAAATCACCCTGTTCCTCTGGGCCACCGCCTGTTTCGCCGCCGTGCCGGCCCTGCAAGTCAACGTGGTGACCTACGGCCAGGCCGCGCCGAACCTGGTGTCGACCCTGAACATCGGCGCGTTCAACGTCGGCAACGCCCTCGGCGCCTGGGTGGGCGGCAGCGTGATTGCCCATGGTTTCGGCCTGACCAGCGTGCCACTCGCCGCCGCGGCACTGGCGGTACTCGCCCTGCTGGCAACCCTGATCACTTTCCGCCAGAGCGGCAATCCCGAACTGGCTCCTGCGACTAACTGATTGACCATTACCTCACGAGGGTTTTAACGAATGACGACTATTTTCGATCCGATCAAACTGGGCGACCTCGAGCTGTCCAACCGCATCATCATGGCCCCGTTGACCCGCTGCCGCGCCGACGAAGGCCGTGTGCCGAACGCGCTGATGGCCGAGTACTACGTACAACGCGCCTCCGCCGGCCTGATCCTCAGCGAGGCCACCTCGGTCACGCCGATGGGCGTCGGTTACCCGGACACCCCGGGCATCTGGTCCAACGACCAGGTACGCGGCTGGACCAACGTCACCAAGGCCATCCACGGCGCGGGCGGCAAGATCTTCCTGCAACTGTGGCACGTCGGCCGGGTCTCCCATGAGTCGTACCTGAACGGCGAAAAACCGGTCGCACCGAGCGCCATCCAGCCTAAGGGCCACGTCAGCCTGGTTCGCCCGTTGTCCGACTACCCGACCCCGCGCGCCCTGGAAACCGCTGAAATCGCCGACATCGTCGACGCCTACCGCGTCGGTGCCGAGAACGCCAAGGCCGCCGGTTTCGACGGCGTGGAAATCCACGGCGCCAACGGCTACCTGCTCGACCAGTTCCTGCAAAGCAGCACCAACCAGCGCACCGACATCTACGGCGGCTCCCTGGAAAACCGTGCACGCCTGTTGCTGGAAGTGACCGACGCCGCCATCGAAGTCTGGGGCGCAGGCCGTGTGGGTGTGCACCTGTCGCCACGTGCCGACTCCCATGACATGGGCGACGACAACCTGGCCGAGACCTTCACCTACGTGGCCCGTGAACTGGGCAAGCGCGGCATCGCCTTTATCTGCTCGCGCGAGAAAGAAGGTGCCGACAGCTTGGGCCCACAAATCAAGGAAGCCTTCGGCGGCCCGTACATCATCAACGAACGCTTCACCAAGGACAGCGCCAACGCCTGGCTGGCCGCCGGCAAGGCGGACGCCGTCGCTTTCGGCGTACCGTTCATTGCCAACCCGGACCTGCCAGCACGCCTGAAGGCCGATGCGCCGCTGAACGAGGCTCATCCGGAAACCTTCTACGGCAAAGGCCCGGTGGGATACATCGACTACCCGACGCTGTAAGCCTGAGCGCCTGAAACGCAAAAGCCCCGACTTGTAAGAGTTGGGGCTTTTTGTTGCCCTTGACAGCGACCCGACCGGGATGCTCAAGGTGTCCTCAGTCCCAGGACAGCGGACACCTTGCCGCTGCCCCCCTCTTGCGCCAGAGCGTCTTTTGTTTGGTTTCGTTTAATTACGAAGACGCATTACCGGATGACGCCGTAGGACCTTGTAGGCAAACTCCGAATCTTGCGTTTGGGCACTTTGATGCCTTGTTGCGTTTTTCTTTGACGGGATAGTCTCCGGACGTCGCTGACCCATTCAGCGATCGGGCTTGGAAACCCGTCGAGCAAATTGCAACAACGTGCCCAACATGAGCGCAGTCGTATTGCGGCTGCAATTCTGTGTCATGGCGGCTGTGCGTGGGACGTCTTCGGACGTGCCGGTCTTCCTTTGCTCCCGGTTTTCCAACCTGCGCACAGCTGCCACCCATTCGCTTGGAAACGAACGTGGCGGCTCCTCAAGCTTAGGAGTTACACCATGGCTAAAACCAATCCAATCGATCCCTCAGAACTCAAAACCATCGGCTTCACCCCTTTCATCTACTGCTCGAACCAGGCGCTGTTTCATGTCAGCCGTGGTGTGCCCCTCGCCGACGCGTTAGCCCAGGCCTCCAATCTGCTTTTCCTGGTCAAGGAGCTCGCCGTCGACGCCGCCTACGCCAAAGACACCGACCGCCACGCCTGGGCCGCCCATTACCTGACAGCGATGAGCAAAGCGGTGATCGATGATGTGGCGAAAGTGCTGGATCGAGAGGCTGATCGTGAGCGCACGGTAACGCCATAGGAACGGCTCATGGGCGTAAAAAAGCCGCGTACGAACGCGGCTTTTTTCACTGCGAAATTGCGCTCCATTTGACTATCCGTTTGCATCCGACCTGACCAGTCACTTGCATTGGTTCTGACCCGCGATTGCATCGGATTTGACCAGCACGCGCTATAACCATGATCGGCAGAGAACAGCCAGAAGCGGTCGATCTTTGTATCAAGCAGGACCACTTCAGGAACCTATCCTTGCCTCAGCACAGGCCTGACCTCCACCCTTTCACGACCAGCGCCACTCAGGTTCCGATAGGTGCTCGGCAAAGAAATCCGACAGCGCCTTGATCTTTACCGACCTGGTGCGTGCCGATGGTGTAACGAAGTAAAGCCCACCCCGCGCCATGCTCCACTCAGGCAAAAGCACGACCAATCGACCATCGGCAAGGTATTCACTCGCGATGAATTCAGGGAGTTCGGCGATAGCCAACCCTTCAAGCAAGGCGGGCAGCAAAGCGTCCGAATTGGTTACTCTCAGTTGGCCGCTGGGTACCACATCTTCCTCGACCCCATTCTCATGGGTAAAGCGCCACACCTGGCTGCGAGCCCGATATGCATAACTGAGGCATGACCGGGCGGCCAACTCACGCGGATGCTTGGGCCAACCGTGCGCTTCCAGATAGCCCGGAGACGCGACCAGGTATTGTGTGACTGCACACAGTCGGCGAGCCACCAGAGACGAGTCGGGCAAAACCGCAATGCGCAGCGCCGCATCAAAGCCGTCGGCGATAAGGTCAACGGACGCATCTGAAAGGTGCAGATCGATAGACAGTTCAGGGTAGCGTCGCATCAATTCTGGCATCAGGGGCGCGACCCAGCGCAAACCGAACGACATGGGTATGGCCAGTCGAACCTGGCCACGGGGTTGAATCGCTAATTCCTGGGCCTCGCTCTCGACATCTTCGGCCTGCCGATAGATCTCCCCTGCTTTCGCCGCCATGCTCGCACCAAACTCGGTAAGCGCCAGCTGCCGTGAGGTGCGATTGAACAATCGCCCGCCCAATCGCTCCTCCAGCCGGGCAACGGCCCGCGATACGGTGGGCACCGAAACACTCATGACACGCGCTGCGGCGGCGAACGAACCCTCTTCGGCCACTTTGGCAAACATGGCCAACCCTTCAAAATCCGGAAGTTTGCTCATTTCATTTCTGCAACGATAGGTTTCAGACAATTCTATTTTGAAATGAAACCGCCGTCGATATGCTTCTCCCACATCGCAACTTACTCAACCGAACAACGGGAGAAACACCATGACTGACAAACTCAAAGGCAAAATTGCACTGGTTACCGGCGGCACCACCGGTATCGGCCTGGCTACTGCGAAACGCTTCGCTGAAGAAGGTGCCCACGTGTACATCACCGGTCGCCGCCAGGTTGAACTGGACGCCGCGGTAGCCGCAGTCGGCAACGCCACCGGCGTGCAGGTCGACTCCACCCGGCTTGACCAACTCGACGCGCTTTACAGCCAGATCGGCGCTGCCCACGGTCGTATCGACGTGCTCTTCGCCAACGCCGGTGGCGGTTCGATGCTGGCGCTCGGAGAAATCACCGAACAGCACTACGACGACACCTTCGACCGCAACGTCAAAGGGGTGCTGTTCACGGTACAAAAAGCCTTGCCGCTGCTTGCCAAAAACGCTTCGGTGATTCTCACCGGTTCAACCGCTGGCAGCTCCGGTACCGCCGCGTTCAGCGTTTACGCCGCCTCCAAGGCTGCCGTACGGTCGTTTGCTCGCAACTGGATACTCGACCTGAAAGATCGCCACGTGCGGGTCAACACCATCAGCCCCGGTGCGACGCGCACCCCTGGCCTGGTCGATCTGGCTGGCCCGGATGCCGCTCAGCAGCAGGGGTTGCTGGACTATCTGGCCTCGCAGATCCCCATGGGTCGTGTGGGTGAAGCGCAAGAAATTGCCAGCGCCGCTCTATTCCTGGCGTCGGATGATGCCAGTTTCGTCAACGGCATTGAGTTGTTCGTCGACGGCGGCCAGGCACAAGTCTGATGACTCTATCGGGCGGCTGCAAAAGCCGCCCCGTTAACCGACTTAAGAAAGGCCATTCAATGAACACGCTGAAACGGCTAGGGCTCGCAGTCGGCGTGTCACCCTCGGCGTCGCGGCACAGGCAGCGACCACCACGGCCGAGAGCGCTCCGGCCATGAACTCATCCGCCCCGCTTCACGTTTCGGCCATCGACCATGTGAGCACGAAACGACATTTATCCATAGGATGGACCTATATAAAGGATTGCATATCGGTCTTGGACGCTATCAAACAAGCGGCGGAAGATTGCTTCACACCCAAGCACCTCCAAGTGAGCAATACCAACGAAGCAAACTTGATAGAAGAAACCTCCTCAACATCTAGGAGCCAGCATGTCCAGACAAACAACAATGGATGCAGAGACCGCCACTTCTCAGCCCGATGGGTTGCCCGAAAACGCCCGTCGCCTCGCGATATTTTCGTTGGCGATCGGTGTCGCCATGGCATCACTCGACACCGCAATAGCCAATGTCGCTTTACCTGCAATAGCGACTCAATTGCACACAACACCTGCATCATCGGTTTGGATCATCAACGTCTATCAGTTAGCGATGGTCGCAACGCTCCTCCCGTTCGCTGCATTGGGTGAAATCATCTCTTACCGGCGGGTTCTGATTTTCGGACTGTTCTTATTCACATTGGCATCACTTGCATGTGCGCTGGCGTGGTCATTGCCTTCACTGGTCATAGCTCGGCTGTTACAAGGAATTGGCGCTAGCGCCGTTATGGGTGTGAATACAGCCATGCTTAAAGCCATTTACCCGACGCGTATGCTAGGACGTGGTTATGGGACCAACGCCTTGGTGGTTGCAGTCGCTTTTGCGATCGGACCGACCATGTCATCCCTTATTTTGTCAGTCGCCAGTTGGTCGTGGTTATTTGCAATCAACGTTCCACTCGGCCTGGTCGCACTTTTCCTGGGGCGCAAAGCATTGCCTGATACCCGCCGGGCGACCCACAAGTTTGATGGTCTGACTGCCCTCTACAACATAGTCGCGTTCAGCTTTTTGATTTTGTTGTTCGGCGATGCAGCCCACCAGGAAAAATTCACTACCCTTGCAATGGAATTGGCGGGCACGGCCTTGTTCTTCGCGCTGCTCATACATCGGCAGGCAGGTCATAAGGCGCCCATGCTGCCGATTGATCTGCTCCGTCGACCCATGTTTGCGCTTTCTGTCGTGACGTCCGTATGTACCTTCGCAGCACAAGGGCTGGCGTTCGTAGCCTTGCCGTTTTATTTCTTTGTGACGCTTGGCAAATCGCCGGTAGAGGCTGGTTTTTTGATGACGCCATGGGCTGTCATGGTGGCGATAATGGCCCCAATTGCCGGACGTTTGAGTGATCACTATTCTCCTGGCGCACTGGGCGGAATCGGTCTTTCGATACTGGCGGTTGGGTTGGTAGCTCTAGTACTTATGCCTGATGATCCTTCGACTCTGAATATTAGCTGGCGCATGGCTATGTCAGGTATTGGGTTTGGTTTTTTCCAAGCACCTAACCTCAAAGGTTTTATGGGTAGCGCGCCACCGACACGTGCCGGCAGTGCAAGCGGCATGGTTGCTACGTCAAGGTTGGTTGGACAGGCAACTGGTGCAGCGCTGGTTGCTTATTGCTTCATGTTATCGAGCGAGCATGGTGCAACGTTCGCGTTATGGGGGGCAGTCGCATTCGCAACCATTGCAAGCATTGCAAGCTTTGCCCGAGTCGTTGCTGTCCGAACTTGAGCTGGCAAACGCCATGAACTGAATCGCACCACGTTTTGTAAATACTCTTAATGACCGCTCAGCCGATTGCCGGCCTTGACCATAGGCAATAATCGGCCAATACCAGTCATTCACAACTGGCCGGTACCGGCCAAAAAGTAAAAAATCCAGATATGTGAAAGCCACCCTCTAAGC
The DNA here is from genome assembly GCF_054061835.1 of Pseudomonas sp. TE12234. Taxonomy (NCBI): domain Bacteria; kingdom Pseudomonadati; phylum Pseudomonadota; class Gammaproteobacteria; order Pseudomonadales; family Pseudomonadaceae; genus Pseudomonas; species Pseudomonas sp. TE12234. Next base: position 110,412 of record NZ_JBSSEP010000010.1, on the reverse strand, counting down.
CTTGAATCGCCCTCTCCACCCCAAAAACCCAGACGGCCCTCTTCTGCGTTGAGCAGCAGCTCCAGACCAAACATTTTCGTGACATCCCTCTTTGTTGCATTTAGTATCAAAATAGATGATGCCCTTTAGCCATCATGCAGGACTCAGCAGTGCACTTCGTGGAAAAGGACTTCGCTTGAACAAGATAACCAATTTTGCCTCGGCCATTCTTCGACCGGGCCCGCCAAAAGCTGCGCGCGAATTAAAAATATTGCGCCGGGACTTGCTCATTTACGTCCTTCCCTACTGCGCTATACCACCGACAAACGCTGGCGGCCTTTAACCGCGGTCGGCGCTTGACCTCGCCCCCAATACGCACTTCCCGAGCGCATTTTGTTTTGCCTGGATACTGAGTTTTTATCAGCATTTCGGTGTAACGGCGTTTTGTAGAACAGCATTGAAATGGACTTGAGATGACCAACGCATTTCGTTTCACGACGCTTGCCAGTGCATTGCTGCTGGCTTCCGGGTGCTCTACTGCCCAATTCGATCAACTGGGCAAAGACTACGGCACGGCGATCTTGTGCGGTGCCGGGCTGGTTGCCGGTGGTGCGGCGGGTTATGCCCTCAATGGCAAGAAAGGCGCACTGATTGGTGCTGCGGCGGGCACAGCAGTTGGCTGCTACGCAGGATCGATCTGGCAAAGCCGGATGCAAGAGCTGGATCGAATTGCCAAAGAAGAAAATCTGAAGATACATTCAGAACAACTTCAGACTGCATCGGCCACACCCAATGCGGCGCCGGTGGATGCCGGTCTCGTGACGCAAATCGAAGACTCTGGAATGTTCGACACCGGCTCCGACCAACTCACTGTCAGCGGCCAGCGAAGCGTCGCCAAAGTGGCAGCCGCCTACGCCAATGTCGATCCTAAAATCGCGAACACCCGACGTTTACTGGTGGTAGGTCACACTGACGCCACCGGCAGTAGCGCAAACAATCAGAAACTGTCCGAACGTCGTGCGCGCACCGTCGGCAAAGTATTGATGGCCGCAGGCATTCCTTCGACTTCGATTTTCTACCAGGGTGCCGGCGCTTCGCGGCCATTGGCCGACAACAGTACCTTCGAAGGCCGTACTGAAAACCGCCGGGTAGAAATAGCAGAACTGACCTCCCAGGAAGTATTGGTGAGGCGTGCCAAAGCCGAGCAGTCCAACGCCAAATACCTGGCCCACGGCGCATCCACTGCCAAACCGGTGAGCAAGCCTGCAGCCCCTTCGGTCGCGGCAAGCTCGACATTACCATCGCCTTCCACCGTCACCCCAGTGGAAACCATCAGCACTAAAAACAGCAATGGTGCGAAACCGGCCGTGGACTTTGGCGGTGTGCCAACCGCCAGCATGCATTGGAATCTGGGCCAAAACATCACGCCAAAAACCGGCGGATTCAGCTTCGTTAGCGCGGCTAATGCCAGCGACATTCCCGTTGGCAGTTGCCAGGACGACATGCCGCGAGAAAGCGGTGACGTCATCAGCCTGGCTACCGATAAACCGCTCGATGGCGTGAAAACCCGCGACTACCTACCGGGCTACAACAACCGAGTCTGGGCCAACACCGTCAATGGCAACCTGGTCACCATCTCCCCGGTTTCCATCCTGCGCGAAGGCGCCGAAGTCGGTAAACAACCCTTCATTCAAGTGGTGAAAGGGTATGGCGATGGCAACCGTAAGCCGCTGCCGAAAATGAACGCCGTCGCCAACACCTACGAAGGCGAGAAAGAAGTGCTGTACCGCGTATTCATCAGCGAACCCAAAGCACCGGTAGCCTGCATGGACGTTGTATTCAGCAAAGGCAATGCAACCGCCGAACGCGGTGCGTTGTTCTACCCCGTCGGCGAGCAGAGCTACACCGTCGCATACGCCCCTGTCAGCACCCAATAGTAGATAAACGGAGATATCGAACGTGCAAGAATCCGCGATGGCAGCTTTCAAGGCTTTTATTGCCGCAAACGAGATGGCGATCATCAGCATCACCGCTCTTTTCGTCCTGCTGTGCCTGCTGAAATTTTACTGGGAGAAGGTCGGCTACTTCACCATGCGTATCTGGCACGGCGTACCGCTGATTGGCACGGTATCGCGCTCAGCCAGTAAAGAACCCACCATTCGCCCAGATGGCTGGACCAACTCCGAGTACGATCTGTGCAATGACTACTACGAAGCATACGGCCAGGTTGACAAGAGCCCGGAGTTCTTTCGCCAGTGTCAGGATTATCTGAAAAAAATCGGCGAGGCCGGTCGCAAACCGCGTCCAGCCTGGGTGTTTATCCTGGCCGCCGTCCTGTTGGTCGTTGAAGCCATCGGCTTTGGTTACGTACTGTCGGGCTGGTTGAGCCTCGACGCGTCGGCCAGTGACAAACGCTATCAGGCTATTGGCGTGGCAATCCTCCTGGCGGTCATTTCCTGCGGTTTTGCCGAGGCGGCCGGTCACGCTATCCACCACAACAGCCTAATCAAGAAGGCCCGAGCCTGGTGGCGTGGCGACGCATCCGATTCGCGCTCGAACCACCTTAAGCAAATCGATTCGATCAACATCGAAGACAGCTTCAGCGACAGCAACGACAAGGACTACAACCGCATCCTGTCGCGCATCGCCACCTCGGTCGACGTTACACCCAAGTACCTGCTAATCGGCGCCTTCGTCGGCATTATCATGATTATGTCGGTCGCCGCATTCGTGGTTCGCGCCAAGACGCTCGACAGCATTCAGGATGAGATGGTCAACTCGCTGCGCGCTGAAAGCGCACATAGTGCCGGCTCTACCAAAGCCAGCCCATTTGAACTGCCGGATGAATCCAAAGCGGTCAACGACTCGGCTGACAACAAAACCATCGACGACAAGATGCAAGCGATCCGAGAAGCGTCGCTGACCACTTACCTGATCCTCTCGGTCATCTACGTCGCCATCCAGTGCATTACCTGCTGGCTCGCGAGCATTTTTGGTTTCGCCGGTGTCCACTCGCGCCGCGCCTACAACTACACACATAAATTCAACAGCGCGGACGAAATGGTTCGTTGGATGGAACGCGAGCGCACCAAAATCTCCGGCCATGCCGACCATAAGCTGAGCATGCTGCAGCAGAAGCTTTCCACCCGCATGACCAACAATGCCGAACACCTCAACGCGATGAAAGGCTCAGCTATTCAAAAGCGTGACTTCAACGCGTATGTGATGGTGCGTCGTACCGCGGAGAAAGCTCTGAAACACGGCCAAGAGCGCATCAACACGATGCCAGCGGTTGAAGTGGCACCGGTAATCCCAGCCGCTCAACCTGTCCAGGCGTTGGAAGCAGCCATTGCGACAGTGTCCGAACCTGTGGCAGTGGCACCCGTGGCGGTGCTGGCAGATATTGACGCAAATGCCTTCCACGACCTCACGAGCGTCACCGATGAGCAATTGCCAACCTTGGCAAAAGCCCTGAAGCAAGACGAAGCCACTCTCAAAAGTGTCCGTGAACAACAGCAGCTGCTTAAGCAACTTGGCATCTTCAAGGTCGCAGGAGTCAGCGCATGAAAGCCCTGAAGGCATTGATGATCGCAGCCCTGGTGATGCCTCACATCGCCTTGGCCATCGAGCGCAACGACCTGCAGAGTTGCTACGAAACCGCCCAACTGCCTGAACTGAAGCCCGCCTCTTCAGGCCGCGAACTGATCGTCGTGGTCGATGAGACCGTACCCGTTCCGGAAGATATCCAGAAGCAGGCCTGGGGTCAGATCACCCGTTTCGTGCGACCCGGTGACAGCATCAAGCTCTACAGCTTTTCGGCGTTTCTGCCGGGCGAATACCTACGCTTGATCTATGCCGGCAAGCTCGACAAAAATGTCGGAGAGGAAGCCCGCGACGACGCCAGCGCACGCAAGCTGCGCACCCTGGACCAGTGCCTGGCCCGTCAGCCACAAGACTTCGAAACCGGCTTCGGCAAACTGTTCGTCAAGAGCCTGCGTGATGCCCGTCAGGACATTCCGAGAAGCGAAATCATGAACGCTTTGCGCAAAATCGGCGACGACATCAAAACTGCCGAAAAGACCCACGATCACGTGGTATTCCTAATCAGCGACATGCTGGAAAACAGCGACTACACCAGCTTCTACGCGAAAAATCAGATCAAGAATCTGGTGGTCGCCGACGAGCTGAAAAATGCCCGGACACACAACCTGTTCGCCGATCTTTCCGGCGCTCGCATCTATGTCACAGGTGCTGGCCTGATCACCGATGACATCAAACAAGGCTATCGCTCAGGTAAAACCATGGATGCGTTGAACGCGTTCTGGGATGGCTACTTCAGCCAATCCAACGCGTCGTTGGCGGGGTTTGGCACGCCGAGTTTAGGTGGGGACTTGAGGTGAGCGGGAGAGCCGCATGCCGGGGAATACCTGCGTGCGGCAACTACGCCACCTAAAAGTTACAAGCACTAATGAAAGGCAGGACTCCTCTTCTTATTAACCTGATCGCAGTCGCCTATCCGATCCGTGGAAGGCAATGAGAATGTTAGGGTTAGTACATGGGTTATGGCCCTAGATCACCGTTTTCACCTCATTTCATGGACTGCTTTGGGCGATTCTGTTGAAAAAGTCGATCCGCCCATATGGCTTGATCATTGACGGGTGAAAACGCCTTTTTCGCATGCTGCTAAGTGAATTCCGAGTCCGGAAACCTTCCCCCGAAAGTAAAGATTTCAATCTCGAACGCATACTTCACTGCTGCGTAAACCATGGCCGACTTTTTCAACAGAATCGGTCGATCTCTGCCGCTCACATCCACGCATCGTGCTAGTCAAATCCGATGCAAATGACTGGTCAGGTCGAATGCAAATGGGTGGGCAAGTCCGTGCAATTACCCATTAGCTGAAGGACAGTCTGAGGTCGGTGATCACCGTCAATTTTCGGTCGATTGGCCCACCGCCATCGCGAGCAGGCTCGCTCCTACAAAGGGCGGGATTTTGCTTTGGATTTATGCCAAGTGCCCACATCGCCTACAGAATCGACACAAAATCCCTACAAAATACCGAGCTTGCTATCTGTCATCCCGGCGAGGGTGCGTATATAAAAGCACCCCATTACGGCAAAGCGCGTGAATAACTGTTCATCTACCGCTTCAGCGGTTGACACACGCGGAACCGATTAAGCATTTTGTTTCACTTACGCAGGCTGGGGCTCAGGCGCAGCATGTCCAACCCTGTATCGACCCAGCGCTCGGCTTCGGTGTGCAGTTCGAAGCTGTCGGGGGCCAATAGCCACTGATACAGGATGCCGTCGATATAGGCGTGCAAACTGATGGCCGCCCGGGCGGTGTCGAGGTTTTCCGGCAACTGCCCACGATTCACTGCATTGCTCAGCGCCAGGCCGATCCGCACATTGCAGTCGAGGATGGCTGACACGCGCTGCTGACGCAGGTCGCACATTTCGTCGGTGAATTCGCACTTATGAAACAGAATTTCGTTGATGCGCCGGGTTTTCGGGTCCAGTGCAATTTGATGGAACAAATGAATCAACAGTTTGCGCATGCAGCCCAGCGGATCAGGTTCGTCCTCGTTTTCGCTGGCTTTGGCCATTTCGTCCAGTGGCTCCTGCAAGGTATCGAGCATGGCCTGAACCAGGTCCGCCTTGTTGCTGAAATGCCAATAGATAGCCCCGCGCGTGACGCCGGCCAGGGTCGCGATGTCGGCCAGCGTCGTGCGCGCCACGCCCCTTTCAAAAAAGGCTTTTTCGGCCGCTTCGAGTATCTGGCTGCGCGTTTCTTGAGCTTCCTCTTTGGTACGACGGACCATGGCAGTACAACCTCAATCAGGATGCTTCAGCGATGTTTGAATATCAGCTGAATAAAAGGGGGACGAGCCCTTTCGGGTGTCGTCCCCGGACCAACAATTCGGACCTTTAAGCGGCTTCTGTAACGGTGTGGGTACAGTGCCAAGGTGTTTACAAACAACCATGAATGTAAGTATATTCCTTAGCAAGCTACTTATCCACCCGGCACCCATTTTTTAACCTTCCATCTTTTCTTGTGCGTGTATTGCGCGCCTGACCCGAGGATTTTCATGCAATTCAAGCCAGCTGTTACCGCTCTGGTCGCCGCCGTCGCCCTGGCATCGCTGCTCAGCGGATGTAAAAAGGAAGAGGCAGCCCCGGCCCCACCACCGCCTCAGGTCGGCGTCGTTACCCTGCAACCGCAAACGTTTACGTTGACGTCCGAACTGCCGGGCCGCACCAGTGCGTTCCGCATTGCCGAGGTACGCCCACAGGTCAACGGCATCATTCTCAAGCGCCTGTTCAAGGAAGGCGCCGATGTCAAAGCCGGCCAGCAGCTGTATCAGATCGATCCGTCGGTCTATGAAGCGACGCTCAAAAGTGCCGAAGCCAACCTGCGTTCGACCAAATCGATCTCCGACCGCTACAAGCAACTGGTCGATGAGCAGGCCGTAAGCCGTCAGGAATACGACACCGCCGTGGCCAACCGCCTGCAATCGGAAGCCGCGCTGCAAAGCGCCCAGATCAATGTGCGCTACACCAAGGTCTACGCGCCGTTGACCGGCCGTATCGGTCGTTCTTCGGTGACCGAAGGTGCGCTGGTCAGCAACGGTCAGCTCGAAGCAATGGCCGTGATTCAGCAACTGGACCCGATCTATGTCGATGTGACCCAGTCCTCGGTCGAGCTGCTTGAACTGCGCCGCGAACTGGAAAGCGGTCGCCTGCAAAAGGCTGGCGACAACGCCGCCAAGGTCAAGCTGACCCTCGAGGACGGCAGCCAGTACAAACTGGACGGCAAGCTGGAATTCTCCGAGGTCTCAGTGGACCAGACCACCGGCTCCGTGACCCTGCGCGCCGTGTTCCCCAACCCTGACCATACGCTGCTGCCGGGCATGTTCGTGCATGCCCAGCTGCAGGCCGGCGTGAACAGCGCGGCGATTCTGGCTCCGCAGCAGGGCGTGACCCGCGACCTCAAAGGCAGCCCGACCGCACTGGTCGTAGGCCCCGACAACAAGGTCGAACTGCGCCAGCTCAAGGCCAGCCGCACCGTCGGCAACCAGTGGCTGATCGAAGACGGCCTGAAGGCTGGCGATCGGTTGATCACCGAAGGACTGCAATTCGTCAAACCTGGCATCGAAGTCAAAGCCAGTGAAGCGACTAACGTTGGCGCAAAGAACCCGGCACCCGCCAAGACAGCTGATCAGGCGTCCGGCGGCAAAGGGGAGTAAACCATGTCAAAATTCTTCATCGACCGTCCGATTTTCGCCTGGGTAATTGCCCTGGTGATCATGCTGGTCGGGGCACTCTCGATCCTCAAGCTGCCGATCAACCAGTACCCGAGCATTGCGCCTCCGGCGATCGCCATTTCCGTGACCTACCCGGGCGCTTCCGCGCAAACCGTGCAGGACACCGTGGTGCAAGTGATCGAGCAACAGCTCAACGGTATCGACAACCTGCGTTATGTGTCTTCGGAAAGTAACTCCGACGGCACCATGACCATCACCGCGACCTTCGAGCAAGGCACCAACTCCGATACTGCGCAGGTTCAGGTCCAGAACAAGCTGAACCTGGCCACCCCGCTGCTGCCCCAAGAAGTACAGCAGCAGGGTATCCGCGTGACCAAGGCGGTGAAGAACTTCCTGCTGGTGATCGGCGTGGTATCGCGCGACGGCAGCATGACCAAGGACGACCTGTCCAACTACATCGTATCGAACATGCAGGACCCGATCTCCCGGACCGCCGGTGTCGGTGACTTCCAGGTATTCGGTTCGCAATACGCCATGCGTATCTGGCTCGATCCGGCCAAGTTGAACAACTACAACCTGACTCCGGTGGACGTCAAAACCGCCGTCGCGGCGCAAAACGTGCAGATTTCGTCCGGCCAGCTCGGCGGCCTGCCCGCCCTGCCCGACACTCAGCTGAACGCAACGATCATCGGCAAGACCCGCCTGCAGACCGCCGAGCAGTTCGACAAGATCCTGCTCAAGGTCAACAAGGACGGCTCCCAGGTTCGCCTCAAGGATGTCGCCGAAATCGGCCTGGGCGGTGAGAACTACAGCATCAACGCCCAATTCAACGGTGCTCCGGCTTCCGGCCTGGCGGTGAAACTGGCCAACGGTGCCAACGCCCTCGATACGGCAAAAGCCCTGCGCAAGACCATCGACAACCTCAAGCCGTTCTTCCCGCAAGGGATGGAAGTGGTGTTCCCGTACGACACCACCCCGGTGGTGACCGAGTCGATCAAGGGTGTGGTTGAAACCCTGGTCGAAGCGATCGTGCTGGTGTTCCTGGTGATGTTCCTGTTCCTGCAAAACTTCCGCGCCACCGTCATCACCACGATGACTGTGCCGGTGGTATTGCTCGGTACGTTCGGTATCCTTGCGGCGGCCGGTTTCAGCATCAACACCCTGACCATGTTCGGTATGGTCCTGGCCATTGGCTTGCTGGTGGACGATGCCATCGTCGTGGTCGAAAACGTCGAACGGGTCATGAGCGAAGAAGGCCTGTCGCCCAAGGAAGCCACCAAGAAATCCATGGGGCAGATCCAGGGCGCCCTGGTCGGTATCGCCCTGGTATTGTCGGCGGTACTGCTGCCGATGGCGTTCTTCAGCGGCTCCACCGGTGTGATCTACAAGCAGTTCTCGATCACCATCGTCTCGGCCATGGCCCTGTCGGTAATGGTGGCCCTGATCTTCACCCCGGCGCTGTGCGCCACCATGCTCAAGGCGATTCCCAAAGGCGACCACGGCACGCCCAAACGCGGCTTCTTCGGCTGGTTCAACCGCAACTTCGACCGTGGCGTACGTAGTTACGAGCGCGGAGTGGGCAGTATGCTCGCGAACAAGGCCCCGTACCTGCTGGCTTACCTGCTGATCGTGGTCGGCATGATCTGGCTGTTCACCCGTATTCCAACGGCGTTCCTGCCCGAAGAAGACCAGGGCGTGTTGTTCGCCCAGGTGCAGACGCCTGCCGGCTCGACCGCCCAGCGCACCCAGGTGGTCGTGGACGAGATGCGTGAATTCCTGCTGCGCCCTGGCAAGGATGGTGGTGAAGGGGATGCGGTGAACTCGGTGTTTACCGTGACCGGTTTCAACTTCGCCGGTCGTGGCCAGAGTTCGGGTATGGCGTTCATCATGCTCAGGCCCTGGCATGAACGTAACGCCGACAACAACGTGTTCAAAGTCGCGGCCCGCGCCCAGCAGCACTTCTTCACCTTCCGCGACGCCATGGTGTTCGCCTTCGCGCCACCAGCCGTACTGGAACTGGGTAACGCCACCGGTTTTGACGTATTCCTGCAAGACCGCGCCGGCATCGGTCACGAAAAGCTGATGGCGGCCCGTAACCAGTTCCTCGGCATGGCGGCGCAGAGCAAAGTGCTGTCGCAAGTCCGTCCGAACGGCCTGAACGATGAACCGCAGTACCAGCTGGAAATCGATGACGAGAAGGCCAGTGCCCTGGGCATTACCATCGCCGAAATCAACAACACCCTGTCCATCGCCCTGGGCAGTAGCTACGTCAACGACTTCATCGACCGCGGTCGGGTGAAGAAGGTGTACATACAAGGCCAGCCCGGCGCGCGCATGAGCCCGGAAGATCTGAAGAAGTGGTACGTGCGTAACACCACCGGCACCATGGTTCCGTTCTCGGCGTTCGCCAAGGGCGAGTGGATCTACGGCTCGCCGAAACTGGCCCGTTACAACGGCGTGGAAGCGATGGAAATCCTCGGTGCTCCGGCGCCAGGTTATTCCACCGGTGAAGCCATGGCCGAAGTCGAAGCCATTGCCCAGAAACTGCCGGCGGGTGTCGGTATTTCCTGGACTGGTCTGTCGTACGAGGAACGTTTGTCCGGTTCGCAAGCGCCTGCGCTGTACGCATTGTCGCTGCTGATGGTGTTTCTGTGCCTGGCAGCGCTGTATGAAAGCTGGTCGATTCCGATCGCGGTCATGTTGGTGGTGCCGCTGGGGATCATTGGTGCGCTGATGGCCACCAGCCTGCGTGGTCTGTCCAACGACGTGTACTTCCAGGTGGGCTTGTTGACGACCATCGGCCTGGCGGCGAAAAACGCCATTCTGATCGTCGAGTTCGCCAAGGAACTGCACGAGCAGGGACGCAGCCTGCGCGATGCCGCCATCGAAGCCTGCCGCATGCGTCTGCGACCGATCATCATGACCTCGCTCGCCTTCGTCCTCGGCGTGGTACCACTGGCTATTTCCACCGGTGCAGGCTCGGGTAGCCAGCATGCAATCGGTACCGGGGTAATCGGCGGTATGATCACTGCAACCGTACTGGCGATCTTCTGGGTCCCACTGTTCTTCGTCACCGTGTCGGCCATGGGTCAACGTAAAATCGTCGACCAGGAAGACGCCACTGAAACTCCTAAAGAGGCTGGCTAATGAGCAAGTCGCTACTCTCCCTGGCAGCCGCCGCCTTCGTACTCGGTGGCTGCTCGCTGATACCTGATTATCAGCAGCCGCAAGCACCGGTGGCGGATCAATACCCGCAGGGGCCGGCGTATTCGCCGGCCCAGGCACCCGCCCAGGCCGCCGCGGAGCAAGGCTGGAAGCAGTTTTTCCATGACCCTGCGCTGCAACAGTTGATCCAGGTCGCCCTGGAAAACAACCGTGACCTGCGTGTCGCGGCCCTGAACATCGACGCCTTCGCGGCTCAATACCGCATCCAGCGCGCCGATCTGTTCCCGGCCGTTTCGGCCAATGGCAGCGGCAGCCGCCAACGGGTTCCGGCCGATGCTTCGCAAACCGGTCAGGCCGGCATCAACAGCTCTTACTCGGCGACAGTCGGTATCAGCGCTTACGAGCTCGACCTGTTCGGTCGGGTACGCAGCCTGAGCGAAGAAGCCTTGCAGAAATACTTCGCCACCGAAGAAGGCCGTCGCAGCACGCAGATCAGTCTGGTGGCCAGCGTGGCCAACGCCTACCTGACCTGGCAAGCCGACAAGGAACTGCTGAAAGTCACCCAGGACACCCTCGGCGCGTTCGAGGAGAGCTACAGGCTCACCGCCCGCAGCAACGAAGTGGGGGTCGCCTCGGCCCTGGACCTGGCGCAGTCGCGTACCTCGGTGGAAAACGCCCGCGCGCAATTGGCCAAGTACACCCGTCAGGTCGCCCAGGATGAAAACAGCCTGGTGCTGCTGCTCGGCACCGGCGTGCCGGCCAACCTGCCCGCCGCCAGACCGTTGTCTGACGAACTGTTGGCCGATGTACCGCCAGGCCTGCCGTCGGACTTGCTGCAACGTCGTCCGGACATCCTCCAGGCCGAATACAACCTCAAGGCTGCCAACGCCAACATCGGTGCCGCACGGGCCGCGTTCTTCCCGAGCATCAGCCTGACGGCCAATGCCGGGACCCTGAGCCCGGACCTGTCCGGTTTGTTCAAGGGCGGTTCGGGCACCTGGCTGTTCCAGCCACAGATCAACCTGCCGATCTTCAACGCCGGCAGCCTGCGCGCCAGCCTGGACTACTCGAAGATCCAGAAAGACATCGGCGTGGCGAACTACGAGAAGTCCATTCAAACGGCCTTCCAGGAAGTCGCCGATGGCCTGGCCGCGCGCCAGACCTACGTCCAGCAGTTGCAGGCACAGCAAGACTTCGTCAGTGCCAACCAGGACTACTACCGTCTGGCCGAGCGCCGCTACCGCATCGGTGTCGACAGCAACCTGACCTTCCTCGATGCCCAGCGTCAGCTGTTCAGCGCCCAACAAGCGCTGGTCACCGATCGTCTGGCGCAACTGGTCAGCCAGGTCAATCTGTACAAGGCACTGGGTGGTGGCTGGAACGAGCAGACGGCGAAGAACGAGCCGTTGAAGGAAGAAGCGCCGAAGATGAAGTATTTCTGACTCCTTAATGCCAAAAAGCCCCATCATGGACTTATCACCCATGATGGGGCTTTTATATTTACCTCTCTAACACCGCCATTATGCACAGCGCCTCACCGCCTTGACTTAATTTCCGGCCACCACACTAAAAGTAAAATTAAGATTAATTTTCTGACTAAAAGAAGTATTAGGATTTTCTTGCAGAAAGGTAAAATAAAAACGTCCCTCGACAGATTTGCGCGACTCTTCAATAAACATGACAGTCAGCTCACCGCCCAAACTTCTTCTTTGAATCGATTCATTCCCAGTCGTAACACCCACTTTATCGAACCATAACTGGAAATCATTTTCCTCGAACGAAATTGGGTACGTTCTCCCTTGCTCCAGCCCCTCACCTACAAGATGGACTCTCGTCTCATGGCTGGTATCCAGGGCCGCCAGGTTAAAAGAACGCTCCGCCCCCCAAAAATAACAATATACATCCCTTAACTCTACTTCTTCTTCTTTGCCATCATTAACTTGATAATAACCTATCACTCTGCCCGCAGCCTTGGGGATCGCTCGATTCGCTACAGACAAATGATCATTATCTCTTACAACAGGATTAAATTTATTTTCGACTTCATTCATGACTGCCTCCAATTCATGCAACTTACACAACCTGGAATTTCAGATCTACTGATAGAGATTAATTCTGACCATCCAGCCACCACAACTATCAGATCTATCAGCTTGAAGCTTGATAAGCACACATATATATTGAAGATTTAAGTCAGACCAACACAGCCTTTCTAACGTTGATATAGCAAGCCACTATGGGTAAACACAAGAACAGTCGTCCTATAAAATTCTTGCACCCCGGCAACCAGACCAGCCTTGCTGTCAACCTCACTGTTGCTATCGACGCTGCTAGCAATGGTTGCGAAATCGCGATGCAAACGCCCACCTTTTCTGTTCGATAATCGCCCAAAACCTGCCAATACCGATTGAACCATCTAGTACATTCCCCGCACCATCCGCTCCACAAGACCAATAACAACAGGTTCGACACCATGCCCCCGCGCCCTGCCCTGTCCGGCTGACCCCAAGGTTTCACCCCCCCGAGTTAACCCGTTTTTTGTCTGCACCCATCGGGTAGCGGCATGCCCCCGTTCACCCCCAAGAATTAGAGAGACCCGAGCCCATGAAGCCTTCCACCGCGCAGTTTTTCGTTCCCAGTCTGATCGCCGTAGCCCTGGCGAGCGCAACCCTGCCCGCCCATGCCGAGGAGTCAGGCTTTGTCGAAGGCGCCAAGGTCAACCTGAACCTGCGCAACTTCTACATCAACCGCAACTTCACCAACCCGACCAAGGCTCAAGGCAAGGCTGAGGAGTGGACGCAGAGTTTCATCCTCGATGCCAAATCCGGATTCACCCAAGGCACCGTCGGCTTCGGCATGGATGTATTGGGGCTGTACTCGGTGAAACTCGACGGCGGCAAAGGTACCGGTGGCACGCAGTTGCTGCCGCTGGATCACGATGGCCGCCCGGCGGACAACTTCGGTCGCACCAACGTGGCGTTCAAGGCCAAGCTGTCGCAGACCGAAGCGAAGGTGGGCGACTGGATGCCGGTGCTGCCGATCCTTCGTTCGGACGACGGCCGCTCCCTGCCGCAAACCTTCCGCGGCGGCCAGATCACGTCGAAGGAAATCGACGGCCTGACGCTCTACGGCGGCCAATTCCGGCAGAACAGCCCGCGTGACGACAGCAGCATGAGCGACATGTCGATGACCGGCAAAGCGGCATTCACCTCTGACCGTTTCAACTTCCAGGGCGGCGAATACCTGTTCAACGAAAAACGCACCCAGATCGGTGTGTGGAACGCTGAACTCAAGGACATCTACAGCCAGCAATTCATCAACCTGGTGCACACCCAGCCATTGGGCGACTGGACCTTGGGCGCCAACCTCGGCTTCTTCTACGGCAAGGATGACGGCAGCGCCCGCGCCGGTGAGCTGGACAACAAAACCATGTACGGCCTGTTCTCGGCCAAGTACGGCGGCAGCACCTTCTACGTCGGCCTGCAGAAGCTCACCGGCGACAGTCCGTGGATGCGGGTCAACGGCACCAGCGGCGGCACCCTGGCCAACGACAGTTACAACTCCAGCTATGACAACGCCCGGGAAAAATCCTGGCAGGTGCGTCACGACTACAACTTCGTCGCCCTCGGCGTGCCGGGCCTGACCCTGATGAACCGCTACATCAGCGGCGACAACGTGCACACCGGCAACATCACTGATGGCAAGGAATGGGGTCGTGAAAGTGAACTGGGCTACACCGTGCAGAGCGGTGCGCTGAAAGACCTGAACCTGAAATGGCGCAATTCGACCATGCGCCGGGATTACAGCAATAACGAATTCGATGAGAACCGCTTGATCATTAGTTACCCGATCAGCCTGTTGTAAATACAAAACAAATGTGGGAGCGAGCTTGCTCGCTCCCACAGGTTGTTCACCGTTACCGCTTACCCCCGCGACTCAACCCCCAAACTCATCCCACACCGACTCAGCCCGGTGGAACGTCGCGTGGGTCGCCGGGTTGCAGCTGTAACGTTGCGCAGTGCATGTTAATGCCATGCTTTTCACAACGAACCTTTTACTAACTTTACGACATATCGCCTTTAATCCAAAAGTCTTTCACCACCACCGTCATAAACCCACTCCCGGACGTATCTTCACACTCAAAATTGAACGACCCCTTAATATAAGGCTCAGGTGGTTGCATTAGAATTTTTTCAACATTCAGAATTCCCGTACCGAAGGAATCATGATAATTATCAACAAACCATACATACAGTTCTGCGCCGCTGTGAGGATAGAACTTGTAGCTCTTCCCCGCTTCCAGCTTTTTATAACAGTCCAATTTAACTTTACGACCACCTGCTTTATCGTCAAAGTGCGCGTAAATTAGAGCCCTATTCTCACCCGCCCCCATATAAAAACTGGTAGCTACAAGTTTTTCAACATTAGCCCCCCTAATGAGCTCCAACTTCATTTCCCCAGTAGCTGCTTTCAAACTGGGAAAATCCTTATCAGCCTCAGCCGAAGCTAAATCCGAATTCAACTTGAAAAATTCTTCGCTCATTACAGTGACCTCGATAGTAGAACTTGAAAGATATTTACCTACAAAATCTTAATACAAAAGCACGTAAATACTACTATCAGAACTGCTAGGAGCATGAGGCACGCAAAACTAGTAGACTTTAATATTTTTCACTCAACAAGCTGATTCCACACTGCACTATCAGTGTGAAATAGCGCAACTCGACCATGCGCCGGGATTACAGTAATAACGAGTTCGATGAGAACCGCCTGATCATCAGCTATCCGATCAGCCTGCTTTAAAATCAAAAGATCGCAGCCTGCGGCAGCGCCTACAGGGGATCTATGGGTGGGAGCGAGCCTGCTCGCGATGGCAATTTTCCAGACACATCAATATGGGACCTACTGACGCCATCGCGGGCAAGCCCGCTCCCACAGGTTTTATGTATGCCGCATGTTTTGGGCATGACACAAAACCGTGTGGGAGCGGGCTTGCCCGCGATGGCGTCAGTTCAAGCAACAATAATCGCGGGATCACTCCCGCGATTCAATCCCCAACTCATCCCACACCGACTCGGCCAGGTGGAACGTCGCGTTGGCCGCCGGGATGCCGCAGTAAATCGCGCTCTGCATGATCACTTCCTTGATCTCACCCCGGCTCACGCCATTGTTGGCGGCGGCGCGCAGGTGCAGTTTGAGCTCGCCCTCGCGGTTCATGCCGATCAGCATGGCGATGGTGATCAGGCTGCGGGTGTGGCGCGGCAGCCCTGGGCGGGTCCAGATGTCGCCCCAGGCGTGGCGGGTGATCATTTCCTGAAACTCCGAGTTGAACTCGGTCAATGCGTTCAGGCTGCGGTCGACGTGGGCGTCGCCCAGTACGGCGCGACGGACTTTCATGCCCTCGTCGTAACGTTGCTTCTCGTCCACGACAGATCCCCTTAATGAGCCAACAAAAACGCCAGCACACGCTCACTGAACGCGGCGCCGGCCTGAACATTGGACAAGTGCGCCGCATAGAACTCGGCGTACTCGGCGCCCGACACATGCTCCTGAATGAAGTGCCCGCCGGACGGCGGCGTCACCGCATCTTCGGTGCCGGCAACCACCAACAGTGGCACCTTGATCGAGGCCAATTGATCACGGAAATCGGCATCGCGCACTGCGGCGCAGTTGGCTGCATAGCCTTCAGGCGAAGTGGACGCCAGCATGTCGGTGATCTGCTTGGCCGCCGCCGGGTTGGCGGCAGAGAAGTCCGGGGTGAACCAGCGCGCAATCGACGCATCGCGCAATGCAACCATGGCCGCCGCACCTTCACGCAGAACGGTTTCGATGCGCGGATTCCACACCGACGGATCGCCGATTTTCGCTGCGGTGTTGCACACAACCAGCGAATTCAAGCGCTCGCCGGCATTGATCCCCAGCCACTGGCCGATCAAGCCACCCATGGACAGGCCGCAGAAATGCGCTCGCTCGATGTGCAAGGCATCCAGCAGTGCCAGCACGTCGTGACCCAATTGCTCGATGCTGTAAGGCCCCGGCGTCACCAGCGACTGGCCGTGGCCACGGGTGTCGAAACGCAATACGCGGAAATGCTCGGTGAAGGCCGTCATTTGCGCGTCCCACATGTGCAGGTCGGTGCCCAGGGAATTGGACAGCACCAGCACCGGCGCATTGGCCGGGCCGTCGAGTTGGTAATGCAGTTCGCCCTCGGCGAGTTGTACGAAAGCCACAGCAATCTCCTTCAGGCAGTCAACGCAGAATGTTCAGCCACCGCTCGCTCGACCCAGGTACGGGCCTGACCGAGGTAATGGGCGGGGTCCAACAGATAATCGAGTTCAGCCGCCGACAGCTCGGCGGTCACTTGCGGCTCGTCGCCGAGCACCGCGCGCAGGTGCCGGTGTTCGGCCACCGCGCGTTTGCAGCATTGCTCCAATAGATGATGCGCCGTATCGCGCCCCACGCGTTGGGCGAGAACGATACTCACCGCTTCGGCAAGCACCAGGCCCTGGGTCAGGTCGAGGTTGCACGCCATGCGATCGGCGTCCACTTCCAGGCCCTGGGTCACCAACAGCGCTTGTTTGAGGCTGCCGGACACCAGGCAGCAAATCTCCGGCAGGGTTTCCCATTCGGCATGCCACAGCCCCAGGCTGCGCTCGTGTTCCTGTGGCATGGCGCTGAACAGCGTCGAGAGCAGGCCCGGCACGCGAGTCGCCGCGCCGATCAGCACCGCCGCGCCCACCGGGTTGCGTTTATGCGGCATGGTCGAGGAACCGCCCTTGCCCGGTGCCGAAGGCTCGAACACTTCGGCGGCTTCGGTCTGCATCAACAGGCTGATATCGCGCCCGAGTTTGCCGAGGCTGCCGGCGATCAGACCCAGCACCGAACCGAATTCCACCAGACGATCACGCTGGGTGTGCCAGGGTTGATCGGGCAAGGTCAGGTGCAGTTCTTCGGCCAAGGCCTGGCCAATCGGCATTGCCTGCTCACCGAGTGCCGCGAGGGTGCCCGAGGCGCCACCGAACTGCAGCACCAGCAAACGCGGCTTGAGTTCGAGCAAACGCTGGCGGCTGCGGGTTACCGCGCCCAGCCAGCCGGCGATCTTCATGCCGAGGGTGACCGGCGTCGCGTGTTGCAACCAGGTGCGACCGGCCAGCGGCGTGGCCGCATAGCGTTGGGCTTGGGTGGCGAGGGTCTGGCCCAGTTGCGCCAGATCGCTGTCGATCAGTTCCAGCGCCCGGCGCAGTTGCAGCACCAGCCCGCTGTCCATCACGTCCTGACTGGTGGCGCCCAGGTGCACATAGCGCTCGGCTTCGGCATCGTTCGCCGCGATCTGTTTGCCCAAGGCCTTGACCAACGGAATCGCCGAATTACCCGCCGTGGCAATGGCTTCGCCCAGAGCCGCAAAATCGTAATGCCCGGCCTGGCACGCCGCTTCGATCGGTGCCACCGCCGTCTGCGGAATCAGCCCGACCCGCGCCTCGGCCCGGGCCAGCGCCGCTTCGAAATCGAGCATGGCCTGAACCCGGCCCTGATCGCAGAACACTTCACGCATATCGCGGGCAGTGAAATAGGCATCGAACAATTGATTGCCCGGTCGCTCGTTCATAAACAGTCCCTGGAAGCGCGGGCCGCTCAGGCCCGCGGGTATGGTTCAAAGGTCGTGATGCAGGTACTTCGCTTGCTTGGGCAGGCGCAGGCTGAACAGGAGCGCGATCGCCATCATGACGGTCACGTACCAGTAGAAGGAGTTTTCCATGCCTCCCGCTTTAAGGCTCAAGGCCACATATTCCGCCGAACCGCCGAAGATCGCATTCGCCACCGCATACGCCAGGCCGACGCCCAGTGCCCGGACTTCCGGCGGGAACATCTCGGCTTTCACCAGACCGCTGATCGAGGTGTAGAAACTGACGATCGCCAGCGCCACGGTAATCAGCATGAAGGCGAGGAACGGACTGCTGATACTTTTCAGGCTAAGCAGAATCGGCACGGTGAACAGCGTACCGAGGGCGCCGAACCAGAGCATCGAGTTACGACGGCCGATCTTGTCGGCGAGCATGCCGAACAATGGTTGCATGCACATATAAAGGAAGAGTGCGCCCGTCATGATGTAACTGGCGGTCTTGGCGGGCATGCCGGCAGTGTTCACCAGGTACTTCTGCATGTAGGTGGTGAAGGTGTAGAAAATCAGCGAGCCGCCGGCGGTGTAGCCGAGCACGGTGATGAACGCGGCTTTATGGTCGCGGAACAGCGCGCCGATGCTGCCGGCGTCCTTGTTTTCACGCATTTCCTTGCTGGTGGTTTCTTTGAGCGTACGACGCAGGAACAACGAAATCAGCGCCGCCACCGCACCGACCACGAATGGAATCCGCCAGCCGTAAGCACGCAATTCGTCCTCATTGAGGAACTGTTGCAGGATCACCACCAGGGAAACGGCCAGCAACTGCCCGCCAATCAACGTCACGTACTGGAAAGAAGCAAAGAAGCCACGCTGCCCCTTGAGCGCGACTTCGCTCATATAGGTGGCGGTGGTGCCGTATTCGCCACCCACTGAAAGGCCCTGGAGCAAACGGGCGAACAGCAACATGATCGGTGCCCAGACGCCGATGCTGTTGTAGGTCGGCAGACAAGCGATGAGCAATGAGCCGAAGCACATCATCAGAATCGAGATCAGCATCGAATTCTTGCGCCCGTGCTTGTCCGCGACACGGCCAAAAATCCATCCGCCAATCGGTCGCATCAGGAACCCGGCGGCAAACACGCCAGCGGTGTTGACCAACTGCACCGTTGGGTTATCGGACGGAAAAAAGGCAGGCGCGAAATAGATCGCACAGAAGGCGTATACGTAGAAATCGAACCATTCAACCAGGTTGCCGGACGAGGCGCCGACAATGGCGAAGATCCGCTTGTTGCGCTCTTCGCCGGTGTATAGCGGTTCTGAAACAGTAGTCGTTGTCATTGTTTTTCACTCAATGGGGACAGTGAGAGTCTAGACACACTTTGCAACAGCCCCGTTCCACAGATGCCCTAGCGACGTCGATCCCTTGTAGGTGCTGGCCTGCCAGCGAAAGACGCAAGAGCGACCGGGTTAACCAGTCAATACGCGTCAGACGATGATGTGTTCGGTGCCAATGGTCGGCCCGGTCATTTCCGACAACGAATGTGACAAGAACACCAGAGGATTGGACGGCGAGCACAGGTTGTTGGATGGGTACGTCGGGTGCAGGTAAGGCGGCTGAGTGCCTTCCTGCGGGCGACGGTAACCTGGCCTGTCAGTCATGAAGCATTCCTCTGTTGTTCTTGTCTTCGAAGCGTGTCAGACGCGTTCGATTGCCAACGCCAGCCCTTGGCCAACGCCGACGCACATGGTCGCCAGACCTTTCTTGCCACCGGTTTTTTCCAGCTGGTGCAAAGCAGTCAAGACCAGCCGCGCACCGCTCATGCCCAATGGATGACCCAAGGCAATGGCGCCACCGTTCGGGTTGACCTGCGGCGCGTCGTCCGCCATCCCCAACTCGCGCAGCACCGCCAACCCCTGGCTGGCGAAGGCTTCGTTGAGTTCGATGACGTCGAAATCACTCACCGCCACGCCCAGGCGCTCGGTCAGTTTGCGCACCGCTGGCACCGGGCCAATGCCCATCACCCGTGGTGCAACACCGGCGCTGGCCATGCCCAGCACTTTGGCGCGAGCGGTCAGGCCGTGTTTTTTCACCGCTTCAGCCGAGGCCAGGATCAGCGCCGCCGCACCGTCGTTCACGCCGGAAGCGTTGCCAGCGGTCACGGTTTTGTCGGGACCGTTGACCGGTTTGAGTTTGGTCAGGGCTTCGAGGGTGGTGTCGGCGCGAGGATGCTCGTCCTGGCTGACCACGGTTTCACCCTTTTTGTGGGCAATGCGCACTTCGACGATTTCTTCGGCGAAAAAGCCGGCAGCCTGGGCGACGGCGGTGCGTTGCTGGCTGCGCAGGGCGAAGGCGTCCTGATCGGCGCGGGAGACTTTGTAATCGTCAGCCACGTTGTCGGCGGTCTGCGGCATCGCATCCACACCATACTGGGCTTTCATCAACGGGTTGATGAAACGCCAGCCGATGGTGGTGTCTTCGAGCTTCATGTTGCGCGAGAAAGCGGCATCGGCCTTGCCCATCACGAACGGTGCGCGGGACATCGATTCGACGCCACCGGCAATCGCCAGCTCCATTTCGCCACTGGCAATGGCACGGAACGCGGTGCCGATCGCATCCATACCCGAAGCGCAAAGGCGATTGAGGGTCACGCCCGGAATGGTTTCCGGGAGCCCCGCCAGCAGCAGCGCCATACGCGCCACGTTGCGGTTGTCTTCACCGGCCTGGTTGGCGCAGCCGAGGAACACCTCGTCCACCGCATTCCAGTCCACCGACGGGTTACGCGCCATCAGCGCCTTGATCGGCACGGCGGCCAGGTCGTCGGCGCGAACACCCGACAGACCACCGCCGAAACGGCCGATGGGGGTACGAATCGCGTCGCAGATATAAACGTCACGCATCACGCTTCTCCGGGGGCTTGGCCATGGGCCGCTGCAGTGCGGGCTTCGAGGTCACGCAATGCCGTCAGTTCGACCTCGGTCGGTTCGGCAGTGGTATCGACGTGATCGGCAAAACGGATCGGCCAACCGGTGGCGGCAACCACTTGCTCACGGGTCACGCCCGAATGCAGCGCGGTCACCACGAACTCGTTGGTACCTGCTTCCGGCTCCATGATGCACAGGTCGGTAATGATGCCGACCGGACCGGCGCCTGGCAGACCCAGACGCTTGCGCGAATCGCCGCCCTCGCCGTGGCCGACCGAGGTGATGAAGTCGAGCTTGTCGACGAACGAACGGGACGACTGCTTGAGGATGATCAGTACGCTTTTGGCCGAACCAGCAATCTCCGGCGCGCCACCGGCACCCGGCAGACGCACTTTCGGCGCATGGTAATCACCGACCACGGTGGTGTTGATGTTGCCGAAACGGTCGACCTGCGCGGCACCGAGGAAACCGACGTCAATGCGCCCGCCCTGCAGCCAATAGCGGAAAATCTCACCGGTCGGCACCACGGTGTCAGCGGTTTCCGCCAGTTCACCGTCACCAATCGACAGTGGCAGTACGCTCGGTTTGGCACCGATCGGACCCGACTCGTAGATCAGCACGACATCCGGCGAGGACGTCAGGCGCGCCAGGTTGGCCGCTTTCGATGGCAGGCCGATACCGACGAAACACACCGAACCGTTCTTCAGACGGCGAGCGGCGGCGACGGTCATCATTTCATTGGTGGTGTAAGTCATTACTTAGCCTCCGAAGCGGCGGCCAGTTTGGCCTGGAACTCGCTGAAGTCAGCGCTGCCATGGATGTACTCGTTGATCCAGGCGGTAAAGGTTTCACGGTCGCGGGCAATCGGGTCCCAGGCCTGGTAGAAACGGTTATCGCGCTCGTTGTAGCCGTGCGCGTAGGACGGATGCGCGCCGCCGGGTACGTGGCAGACCGCACTCAAGGCCCAGGTCGGCAGGACACAGGCGTTCATTGGCGCGTTGAGGTCGTCGACGATTTCCTCAACGGTCACGATGCAGCGCTTGGCGGCCAGGGCGGCCTCTTTCTGCACGCCGAGGATGCCCCACAGCAATACGTTGCCTTTGCGGTCGGCTTTTTGCGCGTGGATCACGGTGATGTCCGGACGCACCGAAGGCACGGCGGCCAGCACTTCGCCAGTGAACGGGCAGGTGACGGATTTGATCAGCGGGTTGACCTTCGGCAAGTCGGAACCGGCGTAGGCGCGCAGTACCGCAAACGGCAGGCCGGAAGCCCCCGCGACGTAGGCATTGGCCAGGTCGGCGTGGCTGTGTTCTTCAATTTCCAGCGCATGCGGCCACTGTTTTTCGACGGCGTCGCGCAGACGGTGCAGAGAACCGACACCCGGGTTGCCGCCCCAGGAGAAAATCAGCTTGCGGGCACAACCGGCACCGATCAACTGGTCGTAGATCAAGTCAGGGGTCATTCTCACCAGGGTCAGGTCTTTCTTGCCCTGGCGAATGATTTCGTGACCCGCCGCCGTCGGGATCAGGTGAGTGAAGCCTTCGAGCGCGACCGTATCGCCGTCGTTTACGAATTGCTTCACCGCGTCGTGCAGCGAAAGAATTTCAGCCATTGGGGCAGGCTCCCGTTTGTTATTAACCGACAGTGGAAGAAGGCGCCGATGCGCAGCGCCGGAATGACTGCAGATTAAGCCCCTGAAAAACGCCAAACAATCCGATAATCGACTGAGTGTTCGTTTATCGAACACATTGTTGTCTAACTACCGATCGTCGATCAGGTCGCATCCGCATGGCTGACCAAGCCCTTGATCACCACCGCCGTAGTGGCAAGGGCCGCCGGAATCACCAGCGCAGTCAGCACCTGTTCGAAGTTCCAGCCCAGGCCCAGCAACGTTGCGCCCATCCACGCACCAAGGATGGCGCCGAAGCGGCCAATGCCGAGCATCCACGACACCCCGGTGGCACGCCCCTGGGTCGGATAAAACCGCGCAGCCAGCGAAGGCATTGCCGATTGCGCACCGTTGACGCACATCCCGGCGATCAGCACCAGGGTCGCCAATATCGTGATGTTGCCCAGGCTCTGCCCCACCGCGTAGGCAAACACGCCGGCCAACAGGTAGAAAGTGCCGATGACCTTGTGCGGATTGAACCGGTCCATCGCCCAACCCACACCCACGGCGCTCAACACCCCGCCGAACTGGAACAGGGCTCCGATGAAGGCTGCCTGTTCCATGCTCGCGCCGCTGTCACGCATCAGGGTCGGCAACCAACTGGTCAGCAGGTACACAATCACCAGGCCCATGAAGTAGGTCAGCCACAACAACAAAGTGCCGACGCTGTAGGTGCCGGAAAAGATCACCGCGAACACGTTGCGCGCCTTCACGGTTTTCTGTTCGGGCACGCTGAAACTGGAAGCCTGGGCTACCACTGTCGGGTCAATCGGCGCCAGCGCCTTGCGCACTTTGTCGGTGCCACGGTTGCGCACGACGAGATAGCGCGCCGATTCCGGCAGCCACAGCAGCAACACGACACCGAGGATCAAGGGCAGGATCCCACCGATCAGCAACAGGCTGTGCCAGCCGAACGTCGGTATCAACTTGGCGGAGATGAATCCGCCCCCGGCCATGCCAAGGTTGAAACCGCAGAACATGCTGGTCACCAGCAAGGATTTCTTGCGCTCCGGGGTGTATTCCGACAGCAGGGTCGTGGCGTTGGGCATACCCGCCCCCAGTCCCAGGCCGGTCAGGAAACGCAGCACGAGCAACTGGTCGACATTGGTGCTGTAGGCCGAGGCCAGGCTAAACGCACCGAACAACAGCACCGCCCCCACCAATACGACTTTTCGCCCGAAGCGGTCAGCCAAGGGGCCGGAACCCAGTGCGCCGAAGACCATGCCGATCAGTGCCGCACTCATCACCGGGCCAAGGCTGGCCCGATCAATGCCCCAATCCTGGGACAGGGCCGGCGCTATAAACCCCATGGCGGCCGTGTCGAGGCCATCGAGGAAGACAATCAGGAAACACAGGATCACTACGCGCCACTGATAGCGCGAAATGGGTTGAGCGTTGATGAAGGACTGCACATCAAGGCAGTGACCTACAGCAGACTGAGGCTGGTTCATTGTTTTTATTCCACGCAAAAAACGCAGTCGAACAGCTGCCAGCCGCGGCTGACGCTGTTACTGGGAAAGGGGTGTCGGGATCAGGCGATCCAGGTCTGGCAAGAAAAACAACGGGAACGCCAGCAGGTGGGGAACATGCGCATAGGGGAGCCTCTTCTCATTATTATGGGGTCGTCGTCCGGCGCCGAATCGGCATCGACAGCGCCGGGTGACGCTGCCGCGACATTAATGAGCCTGAGGAAAGAGCGTCAATTCGCCAAACGCGACTCTGTGCGTTTATCGAACAGCTTAGGTGAACAGCTGGGAACTGAGGTCGCGGCTGGCACTCAGCAGGCCGGGCAGGAAGCGCTGCTCCAGTTCGTTGCGACTGACTCGCCCGGCGTGGGTGCTGACGTTCAGGGCCGCGACGACCTGGCCGGACGCGTCGTACACCGGAACGGCAATCGAGCGCAGCCCCTGTTCCAGCTCCTGATCGACGATGCACCAGCCCTGTTGCCGCACTTCTTGCAGGCACTCCAGCAGTGCTTCGGGGGTGTGGATGGTTCGACTGGTCTTGGCTTGCAGGTCGGCGTGGTCGAGATATTCACCCAGCGACGTGTCGTCCAGCGCAGCGAGCAGGATCCTGCCCATCGACGTGCAATAGGCCGGCAAGCGCCCGCCCACCGAGAGATCAACGGAAATCAGACGCTGAGTGGTCGCCGAACGGGCGATGTACAAAATGTCATCGCCTTCCAGGGTCGCCATGTTGCAGGCCTCATGCAGTTGCTCGCTCATGCGGTCCAGATACGGCTGGGCAGAGACTGCCAGCGGCGTGGAAGAGACATAGGCGTGCCCGAGGGTCAGCACTTTGGGTAGCAGGGAATAGGTGCGCCCATCGGTGGTGGCGTAGCCGAGTTTGATCAGCGTGTGCAGGCAACGGCGCACGGCGGCGCGGGGAATTTCCGTGCGATGACTGATCTGGGCGATGGTCAGGTGCCGCTTGCGCTCCTGGAATGCTTGCACGACGGCCAATCCACGCGCCAGGGAGGTCATGAAATCCGGATCGCCGGTCAGGGCCTGGATCCGCTTGGCTGGCGAGGCAACGATCGGCGGTGCCACTGAAGCGAAGGAGTTGCGCATTTGATCGTTCATTTAAGGTCCTTTTCCCACACGGATCAGCGACTATTACAAGCGGCTATCGACCTGCTATACAAGCCCGCACCGCCAACATTGGGCGATTATCGAACCATCGACCGATAATCGCAATTGACGCAGGCCCTGAACCGTACCCTCACTGACCGGGTCGTGCTGTCTTCCTTAATAAGCTTTTACCCAGGCGCCAATGCGGACTTCAGGCTTCGCTATAGTTGCCTTACTTGTTCGGCTTAATGGCGCCAGAAAGGCATCGCTGCAAAGTGATACCGGCCAACGATCTAGTTCACACTAAAAGTTGCCTGCAACAACACAATCACACATCAAGATCTACTTTTACTGAGTTGACGATAGTGTTCTGTGATTCGCTCGCTATAATACAAACAGTAGCCAAGCGGCATTTTATTCGCCGAACACGCTACCCGGTGGCGCGATGTTCCATCGCTGCTGCCCTCGGCAAGCGCCCGACGCTGACCGCACAAGGTTCGCCATCACGCTCGCCGAAATAGGATACTGATGCTACGTCAGCTGTTTATCTCTGGTGCCGTAGCCGCCTGCAAAACGGAAGTATCGATCACACAACCGAAAACGATGGTTTTCGAGCCTCGTTGGTTCGACGAGTGTGGTCAATACATTGAACGCAGCGCGATTCACCAGAATTCATCTCAACTCAATCAGGTAGCACTGTGACGAAAGACGAACTGCGCGCGGAACTTGAGCGCCAGGAACAACGTTACAAGGAAGTTTACGGCGGGGAAGTCACCACCTACGCCGCCCAACCCGAGCCGGAACGCAAACCCTGGCGTAAACGCGCCACCGTTCAGGATCAGGCTTTCATTCAGGAATTGCAGAAAATGGAAAAGGAACTCAAAGCCGAAGAGCCATGACTGCTTCGGCCTGAATCCTTTCAAGGGTCTGCATTTGCCCCCGTTAAAAGCGGGATGTACTGATGTTGCCTTTTACGCCCGCCACGAGCGGGCTGAAGCTATCTTGTCCATCGGACGAGGTAAAAGGCTCATATCTGACCCTCATTTCAGAATTTTCACACAAGTACCCAGCCCCGCCTGCCGGTGAGGGAAACCCTTGTGGCGCAAGGCTTTCCAAATAAATTCAACGACTTGTGAAACCCGAAAATTCGCTGACGCTTCGGGTATGGATACAAAATAATTCGTTGAAGAATGTTACCGATGAGCAGCAAGTGCATCGATTCACAGTCTTTTCTGGCATAATCGCGCCCCCTTATGACCGGGTCAGAAAACCTTCATGATCGATTTATTCAGCGGACTGGATGCTTGGGTGCTTGTGAGCCTCTTGCTCGCCCTGGCTTTTGTCCTCGCCTTCGAGTTCATCAATGGATTTCATGACACCGCTAACGCGGTCGCCACTGTTATCTACACCAAAGCAATGCCGCCCCATCTGGCCGTGTTTTTTTCCGGTGTGTTCAATTTCCTCGGCGTATTGCTGGGCGGCGTTGGCGTGGCGTATGCCATCGTTCACCTGCTGCCGGTGGAGCTGCTGATCAATGTGAATACCGGCCACGGCCTGGCAATGGTGTTCTCGTTGCTCGCCGCCGCCATCGCCTGGAACCTGGGCACCTGGTATTTCGGTATCCCCGCCTCCAGCTCCCACACCCTGATCGGCTCGATCCTCGGCGTCGGTCTGGCCAACGCCCTGATCAACGACATTCCGTTGGCCGACGGGGTGAACTGGCAGAAAGCGATTGATATCGGCGCATCGCTGGTGTTCTCGCCGATGGCGGGTTTCCTGATTGCCGCATTGATCCTGATCGGTCTCAAATGGTGGCGTCCGCTGTCGAAGATGCACAAGACACCGGAAGAGCGCCGCAAGATCGACGACAAGAAACACCCGCCGTTCTGGAACCGCCTGGTGCTGGTGATTTCGGCAATGGCCGTGAGTTTCGTGCACGGTTCCAACGATGGCCAGAAAGGTATTGGCCTGATCATGCTGGTATTGATCGGTATCGTGCCGGCGCAGTTCGTGCTTGACCTGAACAGCACCACTTACCAGATCGAGCGCACCCGCGACGCGACCCTGCACCTGAGCCAGTTCTACCAGCGCAATCACGAAACCCTGGGTGAGTTCCTGGCCTTGGGCAAGAGCGTGGAAGGCGATCTTCCGGAGAAATTCCGTTGCAACCCGCAACAGACCGAACCGACCATTACCGCCCTGCTCGGCACGCTCAAGGGCGTAGCCGACTACCACTCGCTGACGTCGGAACACCGCATCGAAGTTCGTCGCTACCTGCTCTGCCTGGACGACACGGCGAAGAAAGTCAGCAAGTTGCCTGGCCTGGCAGCACGAGAAAAAGCTGACCTGGACAAGCTGCGCAAAGATCTGACCACCACCACCGAATACGCCCCGTTCTGGGTGATTCTGGCGGTCGCACTGGCCCTCGGCCTGGGCACCATGGTCGGCTGGAAACGCGTGGTACTGACCATCGGCGAGAAGATCGGCAAGCAGGGCATGACCTACTCCCAGGGCATGTCGGCACAGATCACCACCGCGAGCCTGATCGGCATGGCCAACATCTTCAGCCTGCCGGTGTCCACGACTCACGTCCTGTCCTCGGGTGTGGCCGGTACCATGGTCGCCAACAAAAGCGGCCTGCAAGGCGGCACCGTCAGAAACATCCTGCTGGCCTGGGTTCTGACCCTGCCAGCCACGGTGGGCCTGTCGGCCGGTCTGTTCTGGCTGGCCTCGAAGGCACTCGGCAGCTGATACGCAGCCGAACGGAAAAGGCGCGCTCCGCAAGGACCGCGCCTTTTTTATTGCTGCAATTCTGCAGAAACAGCAATCCTCCTGTGTACGAGCCCTGCATTGTCGGTCAGTTTTTCGCAGACAAAAAAAAGGGCAACCGAAGTTGCCCAAAATGCCTTGCGTGCCCATTACATCGAGAAAGACTTACGGTTTTTTCCGCTTGTGCGAGTCCTTCCAGATAAACAATCCGAATCCTGCAAAAAAAACAAACATGAGGCTGACGGTCAGCACTCCAGCGATCACCACGTTGTCGAAAAACATGACGCGTCTCCTGCAGTTGCCTTGTTGCGATGGAATTAAGTTAACCAAACAGGCAGGAGAGAATATTGACCGGGATCAATGTCGCCCGATAACGGGGATAAAGGAGGGGAAAAACTGACCTACATCAATTAGCGCTACGGGTTTAACGCTTTTTCGGTTTGTTTTTTGGCTTTTTCTTGGCTTTGCCCAAAGGCATCGCTTGCTCGAACGCCTGGCGCACTTCATTCAGGCGTTTGTCATTAAGGTCATGGATACGCTTGGCGCGTTCGGCGTTGAGGTCGATCAGCTTGTCGTCTTGGCTCATGGCGTTAAGTGCATCGCTTGAATTGAGGGTGCGCTGCCGCATCGGTTGGCAGGATTTTGCCAATAATGCGGTCTGACGACGGCGCTGACCAGCCGCCAACTCAAATCTCGATATCCACCCACAAACCTTGACGGGGCTGATCCTCC
Organism: Pseudomonas sp. TE12234; assembly: GCF_054061835.1. Taxonomy (NCBI): domain Bacteria; kingdom Pseudomonadati; phylum Pseudomonadota; class Gammaproteobacteria; order Pseudomonadales; family Pseudomonadaceae; genus Pseudomonas; species Pseudomonas sp. TE12234. The sequence continues at coordinate 81,724 of NZ_JBSSEP010000010.1, read as the reverse complement.
ATCAGTGGCGCCACCGGCACGGTGTTATCGGCGTTAAGTTCATCGCCCGGAATCGCCAGATGCGCTTCGGGGTCATCATCGGCTTCCCGACGGCGGCGCTGGCGTTCCTGCTGCCGACGCTGCTCCTCACGCAACAGCAAGGTAGCTTCGTCAGAATCGCGATGTTTCAGGTCGATCGTGCTGTCGCTGGAGCTCTCCTGCGCAGGAACCACGGGCGCGATGTCAGGGCGCGGACGGATCGGGTCATGCTGTGAGGTGATCGGTACGGCACTCAAGGGGAGCATCGGTGGCAGCATATTTATCAGTCTCCTGTGAGCAGGCTGTCGGCCGCGCAGAGGGCGACTTGAGCCATCGGTCGCAAACTGTGACCCAATTGGCACGAAAGAGTGCCCTTCCCCGCACACCTGACGTGGGTGGGCTAACGTAAGACTCAGAGTTTTTATGAGAGTCTTTTGGCCCTCAAGCCCTCATTCCGTTAAGATAGCCCGCTTTTTCAAGGTGGGAGTCAGGCAGCATGGCGCAGCAGTATCAACCGGGGCAACGCTGGATCAGTGACAGCGAAGCCGAGCTGGGTTTAGGCACCGTTCTGGCACAGGACGGCCGCTTGTTGACCGTGCTCTACCCGGCCACTGGCGACACCCGCCAGTACGCGCTACGGAATGCGCCCCTCACCCGCGTGCGGTTCTCGCCGGGTGACACCATCACTCACTTCGAAGGCTGGAAGCTGATCGTTCGCGAAGTCGACGACATCGATGGGTTGCTGGTCTATCACGGCCTCAACGCACAGAACGAAGTGGTCACCCTGCCGGAAACCCAACTGTCGAATTTCATCCAGTTCCGCCTGGCCAGCGACCGCCTGTTCGCCGGGCAGATCGACCCGCTGCCCTGGTTCTCCCTGCGCTATCACACCCTGGAACACACCAGCCGCCAATTGCAATCCGCGCTCTGGGGCCTGGGCGGCGTGCGTGCGCAACCGATCGCGCACCAGCTGCACATCGCCCGTGAAGTCGCCGACCGAATCGCTCCACGGGTTTTGCTGGCCGACGAAGTGGGTCTGGGCAAGACCATCGAAGCCGGTCTGGTGATCCATCGCCAATTGCTGTCGGGGCGCGCCAATCGCGTGCTGATCCTGGTGCCGGAGAACCTTCAGCACCAGTGGCTGGTGGAAATGCGTCGCCGTTTCAACCTGCAGGTCGCGCTGTTCGACGAAGAACGCTTCATCGAAAGCGATGCCGGCAACCCGTTCGAAGACACTCAGCTCGCGCTGGTGGCACTCGAATGGCTGGTGGAAGATGAAAAAGCCCAGGACGCACTGTTCGCAGCCGGTTGGGACCTGTTGGTTGTCGACGAAGCGCATCACCTGGTGTGGCACGAAGATCAGGTCAGCCCTGAATATTCGCTGGTCGAGCAACTTGCCGAAACCATCCCGGGCGTGCTGCTGCTGACCGCGACCCCGGAACAACTGGGTCAGGACAGCCACTTCGCCCGTCTGCGCCTGCTCGATCCAAACCGTTTCCATGATCTGCACGCCTTCCGCGCCGAGAGCGAAAACTATCGCCCGGTGGCCGAGGCCGTCCAGGAACTGCTGGACCAGGGGCGTCTGTCGCCTGAAGCGCACAAGACCATCCATGGCTTCCTCGGTAACGAAGGCGAAGCCCTGCTGAGCGCAGTCAACGATGGCGATACCGAAGCCAGCGCCCGTCTCGTGCGCGAACTGCTGGACCGTCACGGCACTGGCCGCGTGCTGTTCCGTAACACCCGCGCGGCCGTGCAGGGTTTCCCGGAGCGCAAACTGCATCCGTACCCGCTGCCGTGCCCGGACGAATACCTCGAGCTGCCATTGGGCGATCACGCCGAGCTCTACCCGGAAGTCAGCTTCCAGGCGCAGCCGGACGCCAACGAAGAAGAGCGCTGGTGGAAATTCGACCCGCGCGTCGAGTGGCTGATCGACACCCTGAAGATGCTCAAGCGCACCAAGGTGCTGGTGATCTGCGCCCACGCCGAAACCGCCATGGACCTGGAAGACGCCCTGCGCGTGCGCTCGGGCATTCCGGCCACGGTGTTCCACGAGGGCATGAACATCCTCGAACGTGACCGTGCCGCCGCTTACTTCGCCGACGAGGAATTTGGCGCGCAAGTGCTGATCTGCTCGGAAATCGGCAGCGAAGGCCGCAACTTCCAGTTCTCCCATCACCTGGTGCTGTTCGATCTGCCGTCGCACCCGGACCTGCTTGAACAACGTATCGGTCGCCTGGACCGGATCGGTCAGAAGCACGTCATCGAATTGCATGTGCCATACCTGGAAACCAGCCCGCAAGAGCGCCTGTTCCAGTGGTACCACGAAGCGCTGAACGCGTTCCTCAATACTTGCCCGACCGGCAACGCCCTGCAGCATCAATTCGGCCCGCGTCTGCTGCCGCTGCTGGAAGAAGCCGACGACGCTGAATGGCAAGCGCTGATCGACGAAGCCCGCACCGAGCGCGAGCGCCTGGAAGCCGAGTTGCACACCGGCCGCGACCGTTTGCTGGAACTCAATTCCGGTGGCGCTGGCGAAGGTGATGCACTGGTCGAAGCCATCCTCGAGCAAGACGATCAATTCACCCTGCCGATCTACATGGAAACCCTGTTCGATGCATTTGGCATCGACAGCGAAGACCATTCGGAAAACGCCCTGATCCTCAAGCCGAGCGAGAAAATGCTCGACGCCAGCTTCCCGCTGGGCGACGACGAAGGCGTGACCATCACCTACGACCGCAACCAGGCGCTGTCCCGCGAGGACATGCAGTTCATCACCTGGGAACACCCGATGGTTCAGGGCGGCATGGATTTGGTGCTGTCCGGCTCCATGGGTAACACCGCCGTGGCACTGATCAAGAACAAGGCGCTGAAACCCGGCACGGTGTTGCTCGAATTGCTCTATGTCAGCGAAGTGGTTGCCCCGCGTTCGCTGCAACTGGGCCGCTACCTGCCACCGGCCGCCCTGCGCTGCCTGCTCGACCCGAACGGTAACGACTTGTCGGCCCGGGTGTCGTTCGAGACCTTGAACGATCAGCTGGAAAGCGTACCGCGCGCCAGCGCCAACAAATTCATCCAGGCCCAGCGCGATCAGCTGACGCCACGGATCAATGCTGGCGAAGACAAGATCTACCCGCGTCACGCCGAGCGTGTGGCCGAGGCGCAACGTCGTCTGGCGGCCGATACCGATGAAGAACTGGCTCGCCTGACCGCCTTGCAAGCGGTCAACCCGACCGTACGTGACAGCGAACTGGTTGCCCTGCGCAAACAACGCGAGCAAGGCCTGGCCATGCTCGACAAGGCCGCGCTACGACTGGAAGCGATCCGGGTGTTGGTGGCGGGTTAAATCCCCTGCTCCACCGCTATAAATGAAAAGGCCCGCAGCGATGCGGGCCTTTTTTTTGTTACCTGAATTTCATCGGCTGCTGCTGATGGCCTCTTCGCGAGCAAGCCCGCTCATACGGTGTTCGAGTCGTGCACAGAATCTGTAAATACCTCAACACCCGTGGGAGCGATCTTGCTCGCGAAAGTCATTATGCAGTCGCTGCAACCCCGTCTGGCTCGACCACAGCAATCAACCCCTCCTTCATCCGCTTGGCATCGCGCACAAAACACCGCGAAGCCAGGAACAGAAACACCATGGTGAAAAACAGCGCCACCGGGATCAGGTACATCGCATCATGCAGGCCGACGGCCTTGAACGCCTCGGTCATCTGTTCGGCACCGGCGGCAAGCATCGCTGTATGGGCGAAGTGATCAGACAACGCGCCCACCACCACCGGACCCAGTCCACCGCCCAGCAGGTACAACCCGGCAAAAAACAGCGCCATGGCCGTCGCCCGCAGGCGCGGTTCGACCACGTCCTGAATCGCCGTGTACACGCAGGTGTAAAAGTTATAGGCAAACAACCAGCCCAGACTGAACACCGCCACGAATACGCCAATATCGATTCGCCCCGAATGCAGCGCCCAGGCCGTGCACAGGGTCGAGATAATCAGGCTCACCGCGGCAAACAGCAGACGTCCATTGGCGACGCGCTGATGAATCTTGTCCGCGACCCAGCCACCCAGCGTCAGGCCGACCAACCCGGTCACACCAACAATCACACCGGTCGCCACCGCCGCCTCCTGCAACGGCATCAGGAAGTAACGCTGCAGCATCGGCACCAGAAACGAGTTGCAGGCATAGGTCGCGAAGTTGAAGCAAAGACCGGCCAACACCAGCCACAGGAAAGTCGGCACCGCCAGCACCCGGCGAATTGGTCGGTCTACGCGCTCCTGCGAGACCTGTACGCTCTCGGCAGCGCCCCGTTTCGGCTCTTTGATGAAGAACATGAAGACCGCCAGGATCAGTCCCGGCACGGCAGCGATGAAGAACGGTGCGCGCCAGCTGTCGAATGCCTTGACCATCGCACCGATGGTGAAGAACGCCAGCAACAGCCCCAAAGGCAGGCCAAGCATGAAGATACCCATGGCCCGCGCCCGCCGGTGAGCCGGAAACAAATCGCCGATCAACGAGTTGGCGGCGGGCGCGTAACTGGCCTCACCGATGCCGATGCCCATGCGCACGACCAGGAAACTCCAGAAACTGCCCACCATGCCGTTGACTGCCGTCAACCCGCTCCACACGGCCAGCCCCCAGCCCATCAACTTGCTGCGCGAACCGGTATCGGCCATCCGCCCCAATGGCAGGCCGGCGATGGCGTAGACGAGGGTGAATGCAGTGCCGATGATCCCCAGTTGAAAGTCGCTGAGGTGCCATTCCATGCGGATCGGCTCAATGATGATGGCCGGGATGGTGCGGTCGAAAAAGTTGAACAGGTTGGCCAGGAACAGCAGGAACAGAATGCGCCAGGCATTCGCCGCTTGGGTCGAGTTCTGCATGGGTCCATCTCTTTTATTGTTATGGGGCTTCACTGCCAGCGCATCCGAGCCCGGAGTTTGCAATCTAGTCAGCCCCTCCAATGCTGTCTGTCATTATTCGCAAGACTGATACCCAACCATGGGGACGGGCGCAGCCCATGCAACAATTTATTTCCAAACGCTCTAAACCTAATTCCAAAAAGGTTGGGTTCAATTAGCCACTACGGCTTGCGCTTCGCACATGGCTTCTATACTCCAATGCATTCGCCAGCGCCGATTGCGCGGGCCGGGATGATCTTGATGGGGCATGCTATGGAGTGGCTTGGTTTGCATTTCATTACCGAGCTATCGGAAAGCGGGCAAGTCATACTCAATTGCATGCACGACCCATTTCTGGTGTTACTGGCCTATCTGGTCGCCTGTGCTGGCAGTTTTGCCACACTGGACATGGCCGAGCGGGTTGCCCATGCAGATAACCCTTCCTCCCAACGCCTTTGGCGCTGGGTCGGTGCCGGATGCCTGGCGGGCGGTATCTGGGCCATGCATTTCATTGGCATGCTCGCGTTCAAAGTGCCGGTGGATGTTCATTTCCAACTGCCCGTTACTTTGTTGTCCCTGTTGATCGCCCTGCTCACCTCCTGGCTGGTGATGTACACCCTCAGCCGTCCCGCCCTGAGCTTTTGGCGATGCCTTAAGGCATCGGTCTGGATCGGCATGGGCATCTCGACCATGCATTACGTGGGCATGGGTGCCATGAAGTCGCAGGCGATGGTCTACTACCAGCCAGTGTTGTTCGCGCTATCCATACTGGTCGCGATAGGCGCCAGTCTGGCGGCACTGTTACTGGCTCGCCATTTGCGCAACGGCACCGGGATGTTTCATCAGTTGCTCAAGTACAGCGCGAGCCTGGTGCTCGGGGCCGGCATCATCAGCATGCACTTCACGGGAATGGCGGCCTTCAATCTGGCGCTGCCAAGCGGCACCCCCTTGCCGCAGCCGGGGGAACACAACCACCTGCAGCTGGGGGTGACTGTCGCGATCATGACGCTGCTCATCATTGGCAGCTGCATCAGCGCAGCCCTGGCGGACAAGAAACTGCAAATCAAGGATCACGATTTGCAACGGGTGAACTCGTTGCTCAGCCAACTCGACCAGGCTCGAGTATCCCTGCAACAGGTCGCGCATTACGATGCCTTGACCAGCCTGATCAACCGACGCGGCTTCAACCAGATTTTCGCCGAGAAGCTCATCGAGAAAACCCACGAAGGCGGCATGCTCGCGGTCCTGTTCCTCGACATCGACCATTTCAAGAGGATCAACGACAGCCTTGGCCATGACGCTGGAGACGAACTGCTCAAGGTACTGGCCAGCCACATCAAGGCCTCGGTGCGCAGCCACGAAGATGTGGTTGCGCGCTTCGGTGGCGACGAGTTCTGCATCCTCATCGATCTGCACGATCGCGACGAGGCCCGGCAGATGGCCCAGCGCATCATGCAGAAAATGAAAGACCCCATCGAACTGGCCGGACGGCGCATGGTGATGACCACCAGCATCGGCATCAGCGTGTTCCCGGAGGACGGCAAGACTTGCGAGGAGCTGCTGAAGAATGCCGACCTGGCGCTGTATCAGTCCAAGGGTAGCGGGCGTAACGGCTTGAATTTTTTCAGCGCCAATCTCAAGGCCCGGGCCACGCTGGAGCTGCAACTGGAAGAAGAGCTGCGCCATGCCTTGCGAGAAGATGCCGGCCTGATGCTCTATTACCAACCCATCTACGACCTGAAGACCGGGCAAGTCAGCAAGCTTGAAGCGTTGATTCGCTGGCAGCATCCGATCCACGGATTTCTCGCACCGGACCGCTTCATTCCCATCGCCGAAGCCAATGGCCTGATCACCGAACTCGACAAGTGGGTGCTGCGCAAGGCCTGCGAGGACCTCGGCGAGCTATCGCGCCAGGGCCGCGAAACCCTGAAGATCGCCGTGAATTGCTCCCCCCTGACCCTCGTGCGCGAAGAGTTGCCCAGTGAAATCGAGCAGGCGCTGCGCAGTGCCGGGGTCGCACCGCAACGGCTGGAGCTGGAGGTGACCGAGCATGCCCTGATGGGCAAAATCGCCGATACGCTGGTGTTGCTGCAGCAGATTCGCGCCCTGGGCGTGTCGCTGTCGATCGATGACTTTGGCACCGGCTACTCGTCCCTCGCGTACCTCAAGCGCTTGCCACTCAACACATTGAAGATCGATCGCTCGTTCATTGTCGACATCCCCAAGTCCGCCCAGGACATGGAAATCGTCCAGGCCATTATCGTGATGGCCCACACCCTGCACCTGGAAGTGGTCACTGAGGGCGTCGAGACTTTCGAGCAGTACCAGCTTCTCGAACACCACGGCTGCGACTACGTCCAGGGCTACCTGCTCAGCCGCCCGATACCACTGGCTGGCTTACGTCCGGTGCTGGATGAAATCAACCAGCGCAGGCACACCTTCAGCGTTACGCCCCTGAGCCTGGTTCACGGTACAACTGCACTAATGTAGCGGGATCTTTTTCCAGGAAACCCTGACTGCCATGCAATCGCATCAACTGCGCTGCCAGGCCACTGATCGGCGTTGCCGAGCCTTGCTCGCGGGAAAACTTCACCGCTGTATCCAGATCCTTGAGCAGGGTTCGCACGTGCCATTTGACCGGTTCGAAACGGCTGTCAGCCATTTGCGGGCCGAGGATCTGCAAGGGTTTCGAGTCGGCAAAGCCACCGGCCAGCGCCTCGGCGATCAGACTCGCATCGACACCGGAGCGCTCAGCCAGCGCCACCACTTCGGCAATCACCAGGGCGTTGCACGCCACGATCATCTGGTTGCAGGCCTTGGTCACCTGCCCCGCGCCGACTGCGCCCATGTGCGTCACTCGCTGACCCAGGCTCAATAAAACAGGCTTGACCCGCTCAAGGTTTGCCGCATCGCCACCGACCATGATCGCCAGACTGCCGGCCTCGGCACCGACCACGCCGCCGGATACCGGCGCATCCAGCCAGCCCATACCGGTTTTACTGACAAGCTCCGAAGCCATTTCCCGCGTTGCGGTAGGCTCCAGGCTGGAAAAATCCACCAGCAACTGGCCCTTTTTCGCGCCCTCGACAACCCCTGCCACACCAAAAACCACCTCACGTACCACCGAGGTGTCAGCCAGGCACAGCATCACCACATCGGCGTGCTGGCACAGCTCGGCGGGCGTCGCGACCTGGCGAGCGCCGGCTTCGACCAGTGATGCGCACTTGGCCGGATGACGGTTCCACACCGTCAGCGGATAACCCGCCGCCAGCAGGCGCCGGCACATCGGCAACCCCATCAAACCGATACCGGCGAACCCCAACGAAGGTAGCGTTGACATCATTTGGCCTCCTTTTGATTAAAGATCGCTGAATAGTGGCCGATTCATCATGACTTAGGAAAGGATTCTCCCGAGCGACGTTCAGGCCACGGCCACTGACGCTTGGACCCAATACGCGCTGAAAAAAGACGCGAGTTCTCATTCCGTGACAGTCGACGACAGTGAGTCGCCCGACCATCCAGCCCAGGTACATGGCGAACAATGACTTCTAAAAACAATCCGGCCACTGCGGTATCCGACCTGACCTTGAGCCCCGCAGCGAACGCGCCTGCCCTTGCTCCGTCAAAGCCTCTGCTGCCGTCACGCCCGCTGGGGACTCAGCAATACCTGTACTTCACGGAAACCAACACCGACCGCATCCTCGATAACCTCGATGGACTGCGCGACATGGTGTTCCCGCGCCCACCGCATCTGGAAGGCGACAACGAACAGCACAACGATCAGGAATTCCCGTCGGTGTGCCTGATCGGCCTGGGCCGTTGCGGCTCGAACATCGCCCTGGACGTCGCGGAGCTGGTGTACAACGCCCGCAAGTTCTACCTCAACGAATTCAATAACGAAGATCGTCTGTCGCCAGACAAACGCTTTGCCGAAAAGGGCTACAGCCCGGCACAGTGGATTCGCAACAATCTGCGCCTGGGGCCGAACAAGGCCACCAAACCGGTATTCCTGGTAGAGCCGCTGGTCATGCTCGGAGACCTGGACAAAGACATCGCCGGCCGTATCCGCTTCTCGCGCAAGGGCGAAAAGAGCGGTTTCCTGCGCGACTACAGCAAGATGAAAATCATGGACTTGTCCGAAGTCCACGCCGGAGGTGCCGGTAACGCGCCGATCCTGGGTCAGTACCTGGCCAAGATCATCCTTAACAAGGACACCCAGCGTTTCTCCAGCCCCGACTGGAAAATGATTCACTCGTACCTGATCGACAGCTGTGGCATCAAGGCCAACCAGTCGCGTCTTTACTTCTCGATTTTCAGTGCCGGTGGCGGTACCGGTTCGGGCATGGCTTCGGAGTTCGGCCTGGCCCAACAGCACTCGTACATGAACAAGACGTTCGACACCAAGCCGATGGATGAGCATGACGGCAAGAGTGGTCATTCCTTCGTCTTCGAGCCGATCTTCACCAGCGGCATCTGCGTGCTGCCGAACATTTCCGATCACCGCAGTGAAATGTCCGAAGCGTTGCATATCAACGCCGGTCGCCTGTTGTGCAAATACCTGTCGGAAGAGTGGGACTTCTCCTACAACTTCGCCAATGAAGACAGCAGCGAAGCCAGCGTCATGGGCCGTATCCGCCCATGGAACGCCATGATGCTGATCTCCAACGACATCATGCGTTACGCCGAAGAGAGCGACGACGGCAACATCCAGAACATTGATGTCAATGCCATGGAAAAGCATGCCAACCAATATATCTCGCAGCAGATCTTCAACATTCTGACGGCGCAAGCGGTCACCACCGACTACGACCAGAACTATTTCCGTCGCGCGGGGATCGACATCGGCGAGACCATTCGTCTCGATGCCAACGACCTGTTCATGAGTCTGGCCGGCCCGGTGGCCATTGCCTACGCCGAATCCGTCGTACCGGAAACCCCGCCGCCGACTAGCGACAAGTTCAAGGTGTTCGAGAAAGAGCCGCAGCGCCTGAACATCGACGACCTGTTCTTCCGCTCCATCGACCTGCCGCACTTCAACAAGGTCACCCAGGCCATCGAAGGCATCAGCCTGCTGCCCATCGAGTCCAAGCGTTATCGGGCGTCGCTGGAGCAGTACAAGAATTCGGGGTATGACGCGGCCGCATTGCACGACCTGCACTTCTTCAAGAACTGCTCGTCGGTGGTGTCGATCGTCTCCCTGCCGAAGGACTACAAACTGTCCTACATGGATCTGAACCGGCTCAAGACCCACCTCAACAGCCTGTTCCCCAACACCACGCTCAAGCGCTATGCACTGGTGATCGGCGCCTCGGCCAACCTGTCCCTGACCACGCTGATCGCCAAGAGCCCATGCCTGTCGGACGACTTCCTGACGCTGATCGTGGCGTTCATCAAGCGTTGTTTTGCGAAAACTCCGTACCGCTTCGATGACACCCTCGACAACTCGATCCTGGACTTCATCATTAATGAACAGTTCGACGAGGACCTGATTGACGATCTGCTCAACGAGTTCGAAAACCCGGCCAAGATCCTCGACACCAACTGGTATGCGATCAAGCCGATGTACGAGAAAAAGTATCGCGAACTGATCAACGACAAGGAGAAGTTTGTCTCGATCAACGACATTCGCCTGTCCCGGGACTGCGTGAAGAAAGCGATCAAGTACCTGCGCGAGATCTACCGTCACCGCATTGGCAAGACCAAGGTCATTTCGCTGAATAACCATACGGGTAAAACCGCTTACTAACACCAATGCCATATCGCGTCTTGGCCAATCGCGAGCGAGCTCGCTCGCGATGACGGCCCTCGCAAACCATACAAATCTCAACATCCAGAAACAATTAAGCAGCCCTCAGGCTGCTCTCTTAACTGTTCCCGTTACGTTTACGTCACCGTGAGGCTGTGGCATTTCTCTACGGCAACGTGCCATCACGCTACTCGCCTACACACTTTTAATCGTCCGCACGGCGAACCAAGAAGGTGCAGGCATTTACGCCCTTGCCCTTTCCTGGATCATTATCCACGGCGAAACGACCACCGCCCACAACTCGGGATCACGTTCAAACAACTCCAGCGCCCGCGTTTCAGACAGCTTGGCGACCTTATCGGCAGCCAACCAGGCAGCCACTTTCTCGCTCTCATCAGTGGCCACAGCCTCGGCGGCGGCGATCAAATCCAGACCAGGGTCGACCCACAATAGGGCACCCTTGGCGAAGAACGGCTCCAACTCCTTCCAGGTAATAGATGCAGTTTCTCCAAGCAGCTTGGCATAGAGGGTGCTAGGTTCTTGAGTCATGGGTCCTGTCCGGAAAAGAAATCGACGCAATGATAACGTCGGTGATCTGGCAGAAAAACCCAGAAACACGTGGAGTCACCGAATGAAAAGAGCAGGAATGCCAAGGAATGCACGGAATCTGGCTATTAGCCCTCCAAAGACCCGCCGCAATTCTGTCTTTTTCTTTCAAAAAAGCGACACCCCCGAGTTTTGCCCCTCGCCGCCAGCTTCCCAGGCTGACAATCGGCGCTCTACACTGTACCGGTACAGTTGCCGGGGGGCTTTTCCGGGGGATGTCGTGGATATCTGACCCGGTTCTTGCTGCCAACGGCGCCAGGACTATAAAAAATACAACAGTAAGAGTGGAGCACTATGACTAAGGCTACTAAGCAGATTTCCAAACTGTTTGCCGCTATGGTTCTGGCCGGGGTTGCCAGCCATTCGTTCGCAGCTGACACCATCAAGATCGGCATTGCCGGCCCTAAAACCGGTCCTGTAGCCCAATACGGCGACATGCAGTTCAGTGGCGCCAAAATGGCCATCGAGCAAATCAACGCCAAGGGCGGCGTCGATGGCAAGAAACTCGAAGCCGTTGAATACGATGACGCCTGTGATCCAAAACAAGCGGTCGCGGTCGCGAACAAAGTCGTCAACGACGGCGTGAAATTCGTGGTTGGCCACCTGTGCTCCAGCTCCACTCAACCGGCTTCGGACATCTACGAAGACGAAGGCGTGATCATGATCACCCCGGCTGCCACCAGCCCGGACATCACCAACCGTGGTTACAAAATGGTGTTCCGCACCATCGGTCTGGACAGCGCCCAGGGCCCTGCCGCCGGTAACTACATTGCCGATCACGTAAAACCGAAAATCGTTGCTGTGCTGCACGACAAACAGCAATACGGTGAAGGCATCGCCACCGCCGTGAAGCAAACCCTCGAGAAGAAAGGCGTCAAGGTTGCCGTGTTCGAAGGCATCAACGCCGGCGACAAAGACTTCTCTTCGATGATCTCCAAGCTCAAGCAAGCCAACGTCGACTTCGTCTACTACGGCGGCTACCACCCGGAGCTGGGTCTGATCCTGCGTCAATCCCAGGAAAAAGGCCTGAAAGCCAAGTTCATGGGTCCGGAAGGCGTGGGTAACGACTCCATTTCGCAGATCGCCAAGGACGCTTCCGAAGGCCTGCTGGTGACCCTGCCGAAATCCTTCGACCAGGATCCGGCCAACGTCGCCCTGGCTGATGCGTTCAAAGCCAAGAAAGAAGATCCAAGCGGTCCGTTCGTGTTCCCGGCCTACTCGGCTGTTGAAGTCATTGCCGGCGGTATCGCTGCCGCCAAGAGCGAAGACACCGCCAAAGTGGCTGCTGCCATCCACGCCGGCACCTTCAAGACTCCAACTGGCGACCTGAGCTTCGACGCCAAGGGCGACTTGAAAGACTTCAAATTCGTGGTTTACGAGTGGCACTTCGGCAAACCTAAAACTGAAGTTTCGCCTCAGTAAGGCCTTGCCTGACTGACTGCCAACAAAGCCCACGGCGTGCCGTGGGCTTTGTTTTACGAACGTATTGGGCCGCGCTGGCGTGATCCGCTAGTCTCCCCACCTGAAAATCTCAAAACCGTCATCAGCGGTTCGCTGGCAAACCTCGAATTCGAAGTGGATGCAGATCCATGGGGCTCGAGCGGGAAAATGACTCCACCAGTGAAATGCGTATCAGGTTTTTAGGAGCGCTGTAATGCCTGACATCTATCACTTTTTCCAACAGCTGGTTAATGGTCTGACCATTGGCAGCACATATGCCCTGATCGCCATCGGCTATACGATGGTTTACGGCATCATTGGAATGATCAACTTCGCCCACGGCGAGGTGTACATGATCGGTTCCTACGTGGCGTTCATCGCCATCGCCGGACTGTCCATGCTGGGACTCGACAGTGTTCCACTGTTGATGACCGCCGCTTTTCTCGCCACCATCGTGGTAACCAGTGCCTACGGTTACAGCATCGAACGGATCGCCTACCGCCCACTTCGCGGCAGCAACCGTCTGATCCCGCTGATTTCCGCCATCGGCATGTCGATCTTCCTGCAGAACACGGTTCTGCTGGCGCAAGACTCCAAGGACAAATCCATTCCCAACCTGATTCCGGGCAACTTTTCCATCGGGCCAGGTGGCGCACATGAAGTGCTGATTTCCTACATGCAAATCGTGGTGTTCGTGGTGACCCTGGTCGCCATGCTCGGCCTCACGCTGTTCATCTCCCGCTCTCGCCTGGGTCGCGCCTGCCGTGCCTGCGCCGAAGACATCAAGATGGCCAACCTGCTGGGCATCAACACCAACAACATCATCGCCCTGACCTTCGTCATCGGTGCAGCGCTGGCGGCCATCGCTGCCGTGCTGCTGAGCATGCAATACGGCGTGATCAACCCGAACGCCGGATTCCTGGTCGGCCTCAAGGCCTTCACCGCTGCGGTATTGGGCGGTATCGGCAGCATTCCGGGCGCCATGCTCGGCGGGCTGGTGCTTGGCGTGGCGGAAGCCTTCGGTGCCGATATTTTCGGCGACCAGTACAAGGACGTCGTGGCGTTCGGCCTATTGGTTCTGGTGTTGTTGTTCCGGCCAACCGGCCTGCTGGGCCGTCCGGAGGTTGAGAAAGTATGACTAGGAATCTTAAACAGGCGTTGTTCAGCGCCTTGCTGGTGTGGGCCGTGGCCTACCCGGTACTCGGTCTGAAGCTGACCATCGTCGGCATCAACCTCGAAGTCCATGGCACCAGCAACGCCACGCTGATCACCATCGCCGTGTGCTCGGTGCTGATGTTCCTGCGTGTGATCTTCGACCGGCAGATCAGCTCGGCCTGGCGTTCCTCGCCCGGCGTACCGCTGATTCCGGCCAAGGCCAGTAACTTCCTGACCCTGCCGACCACCCAGCGCTGGATCATCATTGCGCTGATCGCCGGTGCGCTGGTCTGGCCGTTCTTCGGCTCGCGCGGCGCGGTGGACATCGCGACCCTGGTGCTGATCTACGTGATGCTCGGCCTCGGCCTGAACATCGTGGTCGGCCTGGCCGGCCTGCTCGACCTCGGTTACGTCGGCTTCTACGCCGTCGGCGCCTACAGCTACGCGCTGCTGTCGCACTACTACGGTCTGAGCTTCTGGATCTGCCTGCCAATCGCCGGCCTGATGTCCGCCACCTTCGGCTTCCTGCTCGGCTTCCCGGTACTGCGTCTGCGCGGTGACTACCTGGCGATCGTGACCCTGGGCTTTGGTGAGATCATCCGTCTGTTCCTGCGTAACCTGACCGGCCTCACTGGCGGTCCGAACGGTATCAGCAACATCGAGAAGCCGACGTTCTTCGGCCTGACCTTCGAACGTAAAGCCGCTGAAGGGATGCAGACCTTCCACGAGTACTTCGGCCTGGAATACAACTCGATCAACAAGGTGATCTTCCTTTACCTGGTTGCGTTGCTCCTGGCACTGGGTGCGCTGTTCGTCATCAACCGCTTGCTGCGCATGCCGCTGGGCCGCGCGTGGGAAGCATTGCGTGAAGACGAAATCGCCTGCCGCGCACTGGGTCTGAACCCGACCGTCATCAAGCTTTCGGCCTTTACCCTGGGTGCCAGCTTCGCCGGTTTTGCCGGCAGCTTCTTCGCTGCCCGTCAGGGCCTGGTGACACCGGAGTCCTTCACCTTCATCGAGTCGGCGATCATTCTCGCCATCGTCGTGCTGGGTGGCATGGGCTCGCAGCTGGGTGTGATCCTCGCGGCCGTGGTGATGATCCTGTTGCCGGAAATGATGCGTGAGTTCAGTGAGTACCGCATGTTGATGTTCGGTGCCTTGATGGTACTGATGATGATCTGGCGCCCTCAGGGTCTGCTGCCCATGCAACGTCCTCACATGGAGCTGCGCAAATGAGCCGCGAGATCCTGAAAGTAGAAAACCTGAGCATGCGCTTCGGCGGCTTGCTGGCCGTCAACGGCGTAGCCTTGAGCGTGAAAGAGAAACAAGTGGTTGCCCTGATCGGCCCCAACGGCGCCGGCAAGACCACCGTGTTCAACTGCCTGACCGGCTTCTACAAGCCAAGCGGTGGCAGCATCCTGCTGGACGGCGAGCCGATCGAAGGCCTGCCTGGCCACAAGATCGCCCTCAAAGGCGTGGTGCGCACCTTCCAGAACGTGCGGTTGTTCAAGGACATGACCGCGGTCGAGAACCTCTTGATCGCCCAGCATCGTCACCTGAACACCAACTTCCTGTCCGGCCTGTTCAAGACCCCGTCGTTCCGCAAAAGCGAACGCGAGGCCATGGAGTTCGCCGAATACTGGCTGGACAAGGTTCATCTCAAGGAGTTCGCCAACCGTCCGGCCGGCACCCTGGCCTACGGTCAGCAGCGTCGCCTGGAAATCGCCCGCTGCATGATGACCCGCCCGCGGATCCTCATGCTCGACGAGCCCGCAGCCGGCCTGAACCCGAAGGAAACCGAAGACCTCAAGGCGCTGATCAGCGTGCTGCGCGAAGAGCACAACGTCACCGTGCTGTTGATCGAGCACGACATGAAACTGGTCATGAGCATTTCCGACCACATCGTCGTGATCAACCAGGGCACGCCGTTGGCCGACGGTACGCCGGAACAGATCCGCGACAATCCTGAAGTGATCAAAGCCTACCTGGGGGAAGCGTAAATGCTGCAGTTCGAAAACGTTTCCACCTTCTATGGCAAGATCCAGGCCCTGCACAGCGTCAACGTGGAAATCCGCCAGGGCGAAATCGTGACGCTGATCGGCGCCAACGGCGCGGGCAAATCCACCCTGCTGATGACCCTCTGCGGTTCGCCGCAAGCTCACAGCGGCAGCATCCGTTACATGGGTGAAGAGCTGGTGGGGCAGACCTCGGCACAGATCATGCGCAAGAGTATTGCCGTGGTTCCGGAAGGCCGTCGGGTGTTCTCGCGCCTGACCGTGGAAGAAAACCTCTCCATGGGTGGTTTCTTCACCGCAAAGGGCGATTATCAGGAGCAATTGGACAAGGTCCTCGGACTTTTCCCACGCCTGAAAGAGCGCTTTAACCAACGCGGCGGCACCATGTCCGGCGGCGAACAGCAAATGCTTGCCATCGGCCGTGCGCTGATGAGCAAACCCAAGCTGCTGCTGCTCGACGAGCCATCGCTGGGCCTGGCACCGATCATCATCCAGCAGATCTTCGACATCATCGAACAACTGCGCAAGGACGGTGTGACGGTGTTCCTGGTAGAGCAAAACGCCAACCAGGCGCTGAAAATCGCCGACCGTGCCTACGTGCTGGAAAACGGTCGTGTGGTGATGCAAGGCACCGGTGAAGCACTGCTGACCGATCCGAAAGTGCGCGAAGCGTACCTCGGCGGCTAAGGCTTTACGGCAGACAAGAAACGGCCTTCGGGCCGTTTTTTTTATGCCCGCCACCTCTATAGCCATACAGATCCTTTGTAGGAGCGAGCTTGCTAGCGAAGAACCTGAGAGCGCCGCGTTCATCAAGGCCGTCCTCGTTAGCGTTGACGACCATCGTCGGACCCGCCCGACGCAAGCCCGCTCCTACAGCCGATCCAGCGCCTCCCCACTGCGTTTGAACCAGCCAATCAGATAATCGGACAACACTTGCGTACGCTTGGGCAGCCCACCCTGATACGGATGCACCAGGTACATCGGCATGCTCCGGGTCTGATAATCGCGCAGGAGCCAGCGCAAACGTCCGTCAGCCAATTCCGCGGGCAGCAAGTAGGACGGCAAACGCGCAATACCCGCGCCGGCCAGGGCGGCCTTCTTCAACAGGTTGTAATGGTTGCTGGCAAAGGGCCCGGACACGCGTACCCGCAACAATTCATGTTGCTGGTGATACAGCCATTCTTCGCGACCGCTGTAGTGGCTGTTGAGCAGGCAGCGATGGTCGGCCAATGCCTGAGGCGTCAGCGGCTCGCCGTATTGCTCGAGATACGCCGGGCTGGCGCAGGTCATTTCGTGCCACGCCAGCAACGGGCGAGCGACCAGGCGCTGGTCATTGGCCACATCCGAGCGAACCGCGAGATCATAGCCATCACGGGATAAATCACGATAGTTGTTGCTCAGGTCCAATTCGATCTGCACCTGTGGGTACCGGCTCGAGAACTCCAGCAGCAAGCCATCGAAAAAGGTCTCCCCCAGCGAAACCGGGACTGTCATTCGCACCGGGCCGGCCATGTCGTCCTTCAGTCGTGCCAAGGCCTGACGCGCCCGATCGACCTGCACCACCAGCGCCTGCGCCTGCGGCAGCAAGGCAGCGCCAGCGGCCGTCAGGCTCAAGCGCCGTGTGGTGCGCTGCAGCAAGACCACGGAAAACTGCGCTTCCAACTGACTGATCCGCTTGGACAGTTGCCCCTTGCTGCAACCCAATTGTTGCGCCGCCAGGGTAAAACTCCCCGCCTCGACCAGCACCGCGAACGCCGCGAGATCGTCCATTTCGCTCATGGATTGTTTCCAATAGAAAACCAAAGGTTGCCTATTAGCGCGCTTATCAACGAAAAAAACCACTCTAAACTGAAGCCTCATTCAACCCACTCGAGGATCAGCACCATGAAAATTCTTTTGATCGGCGCAGGCGGCACCATCGGTTCAGCGGTCGACAAGGAGCTGTCTCAACGCCACGAAATCGTCCGCATCGGCCGCAAGAGCGGTGATTTTCAAGTGGATATCAGCGACAGCGGGTCGATTCGCAAACTGTTCGAGCAAACCGGAAAATTCGATGCGCTGATCAGCGCCGCCGGTAACGTGACCTTCGCACCGCTGACCGAAATGACGGAAGAGAGTTTCGCCCTGGGCCTCAAAGACAAACTGATGGGCCAGGTCAACCTGCTGCTGATCGGTCGCGAGTTCGCCAATGACGGCGCTTCGTTCACTTTCACCACCGGCGTACTCAGCCACGACCCGATCCGCAGCGGTGCCTCGGCAGCGTTGGTCAACGGTGCACTGGACAGCTTCGTCCGCGCCGCCGCCATCGAACTGCCACGCGGCCTGCGAGTGAACTCGATCAGCCCGAACGTACTGGTTGAAGCCATGGGCAAATACGCGCCGTACTTCCGTGGTTTCAAACCGGTTCCTGCGGCGGATGTCGCACTGGCCTACGCCAAAAGCGTGGAAGGCCTGCAGACAGGCCAAACCATTCACGTGGGCTAAAGCCTTGTGATGAACGGTCAGGCTGAGTAACGTGGCGGCACTTGTCAGGAGACCCCAAGATGCGTGCCGCCCGTTCCTTAGTCCTCGTTGCCCTGCTTCCGTTGTTCGCCGCCTGCCAGTTATTCGACGGCTCGCGTGAAAGCGCCTCCCATGTCGGCCAGACCCGCCTGCAAGGCCAGTTGAGCGCAGCCGATGGCAAGCTGCTGTTCCAGCCTTGCGGCGAACAGCGTCGTTATGTGGTCAACGACACAGGCGGCACCAGCGTCCTGCAACAGGCGGCCAGCCTGGCCGATACCCAGGGCACGCTGTTTGCCGACGTGCGCGGGCGAATCGTTTCCGGCAGCGGCGACGGTCAGTTCGACCTGGAAACGCTGTACCGCGTCGAGCGCTCGGGCACGGCCTGTGACGATCCCAACTTCAAATTGCTGATCCTGCGCGCCGCCGGCCATTCCCCGGAGTGGAACGTCAAAGTCAGCGGCAAGGGCATGGTCATCGACCGTGCCGGCCAGCCTCCCCTCGCCGTCCCGTATGTCGAAGAACAACTGGGCGATGGCCGCTTCAACCTCAGCACCGAAGCCAACAATCAGCACATCGAACTGTGGGTCGCGCCGCAACGCTGCGTCGACGGCAGCACCGGCAGTATTCAGCACATGAGTGCCGAGTTGCGCATCGATGGGCAGGTACAGCGTGGCTGCGGGTATTTCGGCGGCTCGCGCAACGACTGATCGTTTTTGCCTCACGGGACCGGGCGTTTGAGGCTTATAATCGCCGGCTTCAAACGCCCTGGCGCAGTTGTGCGCCCCGCGAACCGGATCCCGTCATGTTACGAATCACCGAACTCAAGTTGCCGATCGACCATCCCGATGAAGACCTGCGCCCTGCCATTGTGCAGCGCCTGGGCATCGCCAGTGATGACCTGCTCGACTTCACCCTGTTCAAGCGCAGCTACGATGCGCGCAAGAAATCTTCCGAGCTGTGCTTCATCTACACCATCGACCTCACCGTGCGCGATGAGGCCTCGGTTCTGCACAAGTTCGCCGATGACCGTAACGTCAACGTGGCACCGGATGTCAGTTACAAAATGGTCGGCCAGGCGCCGGCTGGCCTGAGCGTCCGCCCGATCGTCGTCGGCTTCGGCCCCTGCGGGATTTTTGCCGGGCTGCTGCTCGCACAAATGGGTTTCAAGCCGATCATCCTCGAACGCGGTACCGAAGTGCGCCAGCGCACCAAGGACACCTGGGGCCTGTGGCGCAAAAGCGTGCTCAACCCCGAGTCCAACGTGCAGTTCGGTGAAGGCGGCGCCGGGACATTCTCCGACGGCAAGCTCTACAGCCAGATCAAGGACCCGAAATTCCTCGGTCGCAAGGTCCTGCATGAGTTCGTCAAGGCCGGTGCGCCGGAAGAAATCCTCTACGTCAGCAAACCGCACATCGGTACGTTCCGACTGACTGGCGTTGTGGAAAACATGCGTGAGCAGATTCGCGCCCTGGGCGGTGAAGTACGCTTCCAGCAGCGGGTTACCGATGTGTTGATCGAAGACGGTCAACTGGTTGGTGTCGAACTCAATGGTGGCGAGCAAATCCACTCCAGGCACGTGATTCTGGCCCTCGGCCACAGTGCCCGCGACACCTTCCGCATGCTGCATGGCCGCGGCGTGTTCATGGAGGCCAAGCCGTTCTCGGTGGGTTTCCGCATCGAGCACCCGCAATCGCTGATCGACCGCGCACGCCTTGGCAAATACGCCGGACACCCGAAACTCGGCGCCGCCGACTACAAACTGGTGCACCACGCCAGGAACGGTCGCTCGGTGTACAGCTTCTGCATGTGCCCAGGCGGCACGGTGGTGGCGGCGACTTCCGAGCCGAATCGAGTCGTCACCAACGGCATGAGCCAGTACTCGCGCAACGAGCGCAACGCCAACTCCGGGATCGTCGTCGGCATTACCCCGGAAGTCGATTATCCGGGCGGTCCACTGGCAGGTATCGAGTTGCAGGAACGCCTGGAGTCCCACGCCTTTGTGCTGGGCGGCAGCAACTATGAAGCCCCGGCGCAGCTGGTCGGCGACTTCATTGCCGGCAAGCCGTCCACCGAACTGGGCACTGTCGAGCCGTCCTACAAGCCGGGCGTTGCCTTGGGTGACCTGGCCCTGGCCCTGCCGGCATTCGCCATCGAAGCGATTCGCGAAGCCTTGCCGGCGTTCGAGAAACAGATCCGTGGTTATTCGCTGCATGATGCGGTGTTGACCGGTATCGAAACCCGTACTTCGTCGCCGCTACGCATTACCCGTAACGAGTCGTTGCAAAGCCTGAACGTGAAGGGCTTGTTCCCGGCCGGTGAAGGCGCGGGTTATGCGGGTGGGATTCTGTCGGCGGGTGTCGATGGCATTCGCATTGCCGAAGCCGTGGCACGGGATATTCTGGGCCTGCAAGCCTGATACCAATCAAAGGTGGGAGCGGGCTTGCTCGCGAAAGCGGTTGATCAGTCAATATCTCTATTGAATGTGACCCGATATTCGCGAGCAAACCCGCTCTCACATTGGTTTTCGGTGTGTCAGATATTGGCGCGCAGAATGCTGGCCGGCAGGGGCTCGCCGCGCTCGACCGTTGCCGCAACCGATTCGATCAACCCGCTCAACGCGTACCCCTCGGCCTTGAGCCAATCCTGATCGTAGTAAGTCGTGGCATAGCGCTCACCGCCATCGCACAAAATCGCCACGATCGACCCTGTCTCTCCCGCCGCGGCCATCTGCTGTGCCGCCATCAATGCCCCGATCAGGTTGGTCCCGCTTGATCCGCCCACATGACGACCCAGACGCTCGGCGAGGTAATGCATGGCCGCCAGTGACAATGCATCCGGCACCTTGACCATCGCGTCGATCACCTTGGGCAGAAACGATGCCTCTACCCGTGGCCGGCCTATGCCCTCAATGCGTGAGCCATGAGGCAGGCGCAAGCTGGCGTCGCCGCTCTGGTAATAATCAAAAAACACCGAACGCTCGGCATCGGCACACAGCACGCGGGTGCAATGCTGGCGATAACGCACATAGCGCCCCAGGGTCGCCGTGGTGCCGCCGGTGCCAGGGCTGGAAATCAGCCAGCTCGGCTCTGGGTGCTGCTCGAAACGCATTTGCTGGAAAATCGATTCGGCGATGTTGTTGTTCGCCCGCCAGTCGGTGGCGCGTTCGGCGTATGTGAACTGATCGATGAAATGTCCATCGTGTTCACGGGCCAGGCGCTCGGACTCGGCATAGATCTGTGTCGGATCATCCACCAAATGACTCTGGCCGCCATAGAAAGCGATCTGTGCGATTTTTTCCCTGGAGGTGGTTGCCGGCATCACGGCAATGAACGGCAAGCCCAGCATGCGGGCGAAGTACGCCTCGGAAATCGCCGTCGAGCCGCTGGACGCCTCGATCACCGGCGCGCCGGGCTTGAGCCAGCCGTTACACAGGGCATAGAGGAACAATGAACGGGCCAGACGGTGCTTGAGGCTGCCAGTGGGATGGCTTGATTCATCCTTGAAGTACAACTCGATGCCCGGAAAACCCGGCAGCGGCAAAGGGATCAGGTGGGTATCGGCGCTGCGCTGGAAGTCGGCTTCAATGATCCGGATGGCTTCGCGGGCCCACTGTCGGTTGTCGCTCATGATGGTTTTCTCGTGGAATCGGGCAGGAGTCGGCCTTGTCGCAAGCCTCAGCCATCAAGCTTAGGAAAAATCCTACATCACGCACAGGTACAGCTGAGCTTCAATACGCTCGGCAACTGCTAGGCTCATGACCTTGCAGGACAATCGCGTTGTAACGACATATAACAAAAAAGAATATAACTTTTGTTTTAACAACTAACCGTACGGGTTAGGGTGTCCCACCTTTTTAATTCATCGATGGAGAGCGACCTTGCCTCTGCGTAGCACTTTCACGCGTTTCTTTCAGTTGGAAGCTGCCAGCGGTCTGTTACTGATCGCTGCGGCTGCCCTCGCTTTAGTCATCAACAACTCGCCGCTGTCATGGCTGTACAGCAGCTTTCTGGATACGCCGGTGGTGGCGCAGATCGGTGCGCTGCAAATCGCCAAACCGGCGCTGCTCTGGATCAACGACGGCTTGATGGCCCTGTTCTTCCTGCTGATCGGCCTGGAGGTGAAGCGCGAGGTCCTCGACGGTCAGTTATCGAAACCTTCGCAGGTCGTCCTGCCCGGTGCCGCAGCAATTGGCGGCATGGTCGTGCCGGCTCTGGTCTACTGGTTTTTCAACCGTGACAACCCCGCCGCGCTCAGTGGTTGGGCCATTCCAATGGCGACTGATATCGCCTTCGCCCTTGGTGTCCTTGCACTGCTGGGCAAGCGCGTGCCGGTATCACTGAAACTGTTTTTGATGACCCTGGCCATCATCGATGACCTGGGCGCGATCATCGTCATCGCGATCTTCTACTCGGGAACCCTGTCGACCCTTTCATTGGCACTCGCCGGGACGTGCATTGTTGCATTGATCGCGATGAACCGGCTCGGCGTGGTCAAGCTCGGTCCTTACATGATCATCGGTTTGATCCTGTGGGTGTGCGTTCTCAAGAGCGGTGTCCACGCGACGCTGGCCGGCGTCACTCTGGCGTTCTGCATCCCGTTGCGCACGAAAAACGCCGAACCCTCACCACTGCTGAACCTGGAGCACGCCCTCCACCCATGGGTGGCCTACGGCATCCTGCCACTGTTCGCCTTCGCCAACGCCGGCCTGTCCCTGAGCGGCGTCACCGTCGAGAGCTTCACCCACCACGTGCCAATGGGCATCGCGGTCGGCCTGTTGCTGGGCAAGACCCTCGGCGTATTCGGCCTGACCTGGCTCGCGGTGAAAATCGGCATCGCCGCCCTGCCCCAAGGTGCCAACTGGGGTCAGGTGCTGGGTGTAGCGGTCCTCTGCGGGATCGGATTCACCATGAGCCTGTTTGTCGGCTCCCTGGCCTTCGAACCGGGTGTCAGCGACTATGCGGGTATGGATCGGATGGGGATTTTGACCGGTTCGATACTGGCTGCGTTGATCGGTTATGCGGTGACGGCGATGTCGAGTCGCAAGCACGCTGCGTTGCCAACCTGAGAATCAGAGGCCACTTTTAAGGTCGTCAAAGAGCCAACCTGAAGCCACAAGGTAGCCCGGCTCAGCCAGAACACCCGCTTCACCAACAAAAAACCCCGACCAGTTCACCTGATCGGGGTTTTCTTTAACGCTTATTCTGGCTTAGTGCGAAACGCGGCTGGTCCCGCCAACGGTGGAAATGCGTACACGCTCACCCACGCGGAACACTTCGTTCGGCTGAACTTCCTGGACATAGGCGCGCATGCTGCCGTCGTCTTCGCGTACGGTGATCTCGACACCCTGGGTACGAGTCAGGCCTTCTTCGGCTGCCGAACCCACCAGGCCGCCGGCGACTGCGCCGATGACCGCAGCGACGATGCTGCCCTTGCCGCCACCGATGGCGCTACCGCCAACGCCGCCAACGACTGCACCGGCAGCGCCGCCGATTGGGGTCTTGGTACCTTCGATTTTCACCGGACGCAGGGATTCGATGGTGCCCATGCGAACGGTCTGCACGCGACGCGCTTCGTCACGGGAGTAGGAGTCACCGGTCAGGCTCGATTGGCAGCCGGCGAGCAACATCGCCATCGTGGAAAAGGAAGCAACCAGCAAAACAGACTTACGCATAGCATCAACTCCAAAGGACAAGTAATCATTTAACTCCGAGGCTTGACGCCTGTCACGGCATCGCCCGGATAAAAATGTTTTGATTCAGGACATGTACAGGCACTTTCACGAATTTCAACACACGGTAGCGGGAAATTCTTCGATCTGCGCGACTGACCCAGGATTTTCATGGATTACTTTATCATTGTCGTCACTACGGTTGCCGGTTTGTACTTCCATGGGTGGCTGTACGTGCGGATCAAACGCTGGATGGACCGCGATCTGGCTCTGGCACTGGCCGGAAAGGACGAGCGGAAAAAAGCGTTCATGCTCCAGCAACTGGCAAACGCTCGAGTGCAAAAGATCAAGCGTCGAGATCTGCCGCAATGGCTGAAAGCCGCTGCGGCAGGCTATCCCGATCAGTAGACTGCTTAGGGCGCCAGACGTTCAAGCGTCCAGTCGGCGCCCTGCAAGCGATAGTTCAGGCGGTCGTGCAAGCGACTAGGACGACCTTGCCAGAACTCGATGCGCTCCGGCAGCAGACGGTAACCGCCCCAATGTTCCGGGCAGTGCGGCTGGGTGTCGCTGAAACGTTGTTCGGTGTCCTTGAGCAGCGCTTCCAGTTCGGCGCGGTCGGCAATCACCCGGCTCTGGGGCGAAGCCCAGGCACCGAGGCGGCTGCCCAACGGGCGAACCTGATAGTAAGCGTCGGACTCTTCAGGCGTGACCTTCTCCACCCGCCCCTCGATGCGCACCTGGCGCTCCAGGGTTGGCCAGAAAAAGGTCATGGCCGCGAACGGATTCGCAACCAGATGCTGGCCCTTGGCACTGTCGTAATTGGTGAAAAAGGTAAAACCCTGCGCATCCAGCCCCTTGAGCAAGAGGATACGGCAGTGCGGTCGACCGTCCTGATCGACCGTGGCCAAGGTCATGGCGTTTGCCTCCACCGGCGCCTGTTCGGTTTTCACCGCCTCGGCGAACCATTGGTGGAACAGCGCAAACGGCTCGGCCGGGGCTTGCGCCTCGGTCAAGCCATCACGGGTGTAATCGCGACGCATATCAACCAGGGCCTTGGTCATGGCATTTTCCTTTTGGTTAACGAATCACTGCTTAGTGGTATCGGCGTCGGCGGCTTTTTTCGTGTCTGCAGCAGCTTTGGCCGGTGCAGTCTTTTTCGCTGGAGTCGCGGTTTTAGCCGGAGTCTTCTTGGCGGTGGCTTTCTTGGCCGGCGCTTTTTTCTTCGCTGAAGCCGCAGCTTTCTTGGCCGCCGGTGCCGGGGTCACTGGCTTGGCAGCTGGCTTGACGTCTTGCGCGGCAACCATCGTCACCGGCGCCGGGGCCGGCATGTTGTACTTGCTCAGCAATGCAACCATGGTGTTCTGCGGAGTGACCAGCAACTCTACACGACGGTTCAAGGCACGGCCTTCAGCGCTGTCGTTGGCGGCACGCGGGGCATCACCGCCCATGCCGCGCAGCATCAGGCGATCACGCTGCAGACCGCTGAGACGGAAAATCGCGGCCACCGCTTGCGCGCGCTCCTGACTCAACGTTACGTTGGCCGCTGCGGCTCCCGACGTATCACTGTGGCCCAGCACCAGTACAGCAGTCTTCGGATCGACTTCGAGGACTTTCGCGACGCGGGTGAACGGGCCAAGGGTCACGGGCAGCAGCATCGCCGGGCGAGCCGGGTTGAACGAGCCTTCGACCGGTGCCGTCACCACCAGCACGTTTTCACGACGCTCAAGTTGCAGGTTGCTGCCCTTGATCGCTTCGCGCAGGCGCGGTTCGTAGTCGTCGAGCCAGGCCTGGGTCACTTTAGGGTCCGGCATCGGCACGGCCTTGGCGGTGCTCTGCTCCTTGGTGGTGCTCTGCTCCTTGCCACCGAACGGCCACCACCAATTGGTACCGGCATCGGCCTCAGCCTTGGCAACCGGAGCGGTAACGGCAGGTTTCAGCGGGGCAGGCGCCGGGTCTTTGGCTGCGACTTTGTCGGATGAACCAAACGGCCACCAACTGCCGCCATCTGCATCGTTTTTAGGAGTCTGTGCACAACCGGTAATAGCGAAGCACAGTGCCAAAGCGAGGGTTGGTTTGGATGACATTGGATATCCACAAAAATGAAGTCATAAAAATCAGGCCGGATTGGCCCGCTAAAACAGACGGTTGGAAACTTAAAAGGCTTTCGGGTTCCAGCTCCGGAACCCGAAAGCCTGATTTACAGACAAGTGGCCAGTACCCGCACAAGCTTTTGCGCGCGCGGATCCATTAAGACGTACGGGCCCAGTGTATTTGTCACAAAACCGAAAGCTACATCGTGCTCCGGGTCAGCAAAACCGATGGAACCGCCCGCGCCCGGATGTCCGAACGCCCGCGGGCCCAGGCCGAACGTAGCGTTGGGCACATCCGGCTGATCGAGCATGCAACCCAGACCGAATCGGGTCCGGGTCAGTAAAGTCTTATCCTCGCCGAGGCTGTGCTCGCGGGTCAGTTCGTCGAGCATTTCGCCTTCGAGCAAGCTGCCATCGAGCAGGCCGGCGTAGAACCCGGCCAGGCTACGGGCGTTACCGTGGCCGTTGGCCGCAGGTTGCTGCATGCGCCGCCACTCCGGCTTGTTGGTGCTGGTCAGCACTGACGGAGGGTTGGTAAACGCCCGGGTGGTCATGGCCGCTGGTTCGCGCATCGTCACTTGCAGCAGGCGCTGGGCCGCTGCATCACCGATGTTGCCCTTGCCACGGGCGATATGCGCCACCCGATGAAACTCTTCGTCGGCCAGGCCGACGTGGAAATCCAGTCCCAAAGGCTTCGCTACCCGTGCCACGATGGACTCACCCGGCCCGCGCCCATCGGCACGACGCAACAGCTCACCGACCAGCCAGCCATAGGTGATTGCCGCATACCCGTGCCCCTGCCCCGGCGTCCACCACGGAGTTTCAGCAGCCAGGGCATCAACCATGGTTTGCCAGTCGTAAAGTGCTTCGGGCGCCAGCAACTCCCGTAGCGCCGGCAAACCGGCCTGGTGACAGAGCAATTGGCGCAACGTCACAGACTCTTTGCCGGCTGCGGCGAATTCCGGCCAGTACCGGGCAACCGGTGCATCCAGTTGCAGCTTTCCTTCGGCGACCAATTGCAGGGCAGTAACGGCAGCGAAGGTTTTGGTGCAAGAAAACAGGTTGGCGATGGTGTCGCTGTGCCAGGCTTGCGCGCCGTCCTTGTCGGAAGTACCGGCCCAGAGATCGACGACGGTTTCGCCACCGATCCGGATGCACAACGCCGCGCCACGCTCCTGAGCATCGTCGAACAGCGCCGCGAACGCCTCGCGTACCGCTTCGAACTTGAGCTCGTAATAACCCTGAATCTGCACCCGCTACTCTCCGGATAAGCGTTCTACAAAATGCCCCGCATTGTTCCAGCCTTTGAGGGATTTGGGAACAGGGCCAGGCCGGGCGGTCAGCCGCCCCTGGAAGTGATCAGATTGTTTCTGGCGTCCGCACAGACGTCATCGCGAGCAGGCTCCTGTGGGGCGAGCCTGCTCGCGATAAACGATAACGCGGTCCGTCTGGACTCAGTGCCCCTTGCCGGAATGCCCGCCAGTGGCCTTGCCTGGCCCTTGGCCAGCTTCGCCTTTGCGCCCGCCCTCGGTGTCATGGTTGGCTTTATTGGCCTCGGCACTGGCCTTCTGCGCCTCTTTGCCCAACTGTTCAATGGCTGCCAGGTTGCTTTTGCGCACACTGTCGACAAAGCCCTGGAATGGCAGATCGGTAATACCGACCAGGCCAAAATGACCGTTTTCGCCATCCAGCAGTCGCCCGGTTACGGGTTGGTCTAGGTATTGGAACCAGTGCACCCCGACAATCGACGGCTCGCTCAGTGCTTGCTTGAGGAAATTCGCGTAGGCCGGCCCACGGTCCTCTTCCTTCGCCAATTGAGTCACGCCGCCCCAGTATGGGCCGCGATCCGTCGAACCGAAGTTGAACTCAGTGATCAGCACCGGTTTGTCGAGGCTTTTCAGTTGGGCGAAGTCATAGCCGTCCTGGGGTTGCAGGGTGTACATGTTGAAACTCAGTACGTCGCAATACTGGGCACAGGACTCCACGGCTTCTGGCGTACTGATGGCAAAACGGCCACCGAGCAACAACTGGTTTGGCGCGTGCCACTTGAGCGAATCGGAAATGGTCTTGAAGTAAGTGTCGGCGAAGACCTTCTGGAAGTATTTGAAGTCGGCCTCGATTTCCGGGTGGTCAGCGCTTGGCAGCGGCGGCACGAAACCGGGGTCTTCCATTAATTCCCAGGCCGGCAGATCAATGCCCCAGGCTTTCGACAGCCCTGCCTGATTGCGGTACTTGTCGCGCAATTGCTTGAGGAACGCTCGTTTGGCCGGCACGTCGGTGGTCATTTTCAACGTGCCGTAGGCCAGGGCGTAGCGGGCTTTGGGGTCGTCGCCCGGGCCAGCCCAGGCCAGTTCATTATCGGCGTAGTAACCGATCAGCCAAGGGTCATCACGATGATCGCGGGCCGCAATGGCCACCGCGCGCTCGGTGGCCATGGCGAAACGCGGATCGAACGGGTCTGGCATGCCGCCCCACCAGTCGGTCCCCGTGCTGATGCTGGCGTAATCGCCGACGATTGACAGCGGTAAGGTGTAGGGTACCCGTTCAGCATCGCCCAGCACCGGCGCGCTCCAGTTGCCGATGGTGTTGAAACCCCAGGCTTGCAGTCGATCAAGGGTGTGGCGGGTCCAGCGCGGCTCATCGATCGTCGTTTTGCAGGGGCCAGCAGGGGTTGGCTCAGCCGCTTTCGCTGCCGTGGCATCGGCGGCGCCGGTCTTGGCGGCTTCGGCGATACCGGCTTCGGCCGTTGAAGGAACCACGGGTTGCTCGGCAGCCTTCTCGGTCGTTGCCTCTACCGCTTCGGCCTTGGCCGCTTCAGCCACGCCAGACTTGGTATCGCGATCCAAAGCGCAAGGGTCGCCGTACAAACGCTGCAGATTCGCGCCGTAGAAGTCATACCATTGGCCGAAATTGAAGCCCCGGCCCAGGTCGACGCCGTTACCGCCACGGTTGTCGCCTTCACCGAAGTGATGAGCCAGTGCCTCATCAGCCTTGGGCAGGGACTCGAACATCCATTCGCGACCGGCGGTGTAGGTCTGATTGACGTCCGGGGTAACGGTGTTGACCCCCAGCGAATAGAACGGGTGCCCTTGTGGCGTCACCAGGTACCAGCGACCGTCGCGTTTTTCCGTGCGGAAGAAACCACTGGCCTTGAATGACGGGCCTTTGATCCAGCCACCGAATTTGTCCAGCGAAGACTTCTCGCGCTCGGCCAGCCAGGTTTTCAGTTGTTGCTGTTCCTTGGCCGCAGCGCTTTTCAGTTGTTCGTCGCTGCTGACCTTTTCCGGCCATTTGGCCCGGGTCGATTGACCGTAGGCATCCACCAATCCGCCATACACGGCCTGGGTCACGGCCTCGGCATTCTGCACACCGAAGCGCTCCAGCAGAATGCTCTGGGCGACTTTCGGCTGATCCATCGACACGCTCACCGACACGACCTGGCCGCGATCCAGATCACCAGCGCTGCTGGCCAGAAGGATGCGCTGACCCTCGACCGTCATCGGCATGGGCGGCCCGGCTTTCATGCCCATGCTCAACGGCGACGTCGGCTGCAACGGCACCAACAGGGTCTGCGCCGGGCCGGCCGGCAGATCGACACGGCTGACCAGGGTCTTGCCATCGTTGCTCTGGATGGCCACGTACAGGGTCAGCGCCCAATCCATGGCGTTTTGCACGCGCAAGCTCATGAAGCCTGACTGAGACCAGTCCCAGGCCCCGTTCTGGGGGCTCAAACGCAAGGTTGGCCGGGCGACCGGATTGAATGTCACCCGGCGCAGCACTTCACCTTCGGCGGTTTGCTCGGCGTTGGATTGCGGCAGGCTCGCATCCTGGGTCGCTACCTGGACCACATCGGCGGGACGCACAAAGTTGAACAGCGTCTGCTGGTTGGCAGTAGCCGCCAGCAAAGGCGATGCAAACAACAGGGCAAAAACGGCAGGTAACGATTGACGCAACGAACGGCGAATCATGAGAACGGAATTCTCCCTAGCGACCCGGATGGGCCAGTGGAAAAGCAATGACAGAGAGATAGACAACACGGTGGGCTGATTTGCCCACCGATGTGTCAGGAAATTTCACGACGAAATGGCGGCAACGCATTGAGGATCGCCTTGCCATAGCGCTGGGTGACCAGGCGCCGGTCAAGCAAGGTGATGGTGCCGCGGTCTTCTTCGGTGCGCAGCAAGCGGCCGCAAGCCTGTACCAGCTTCAGCGAAGCGTCGGGCACGGAGATTTCCATGAAGGGATTGCCGCCACGGGCTTCGATCCATTCGGCCAGCGCCGCCTCGACCGGGTCATCCGGCACCGAGAACGGAATCTTGGCGATCACCACGTGCTCGCAATAGGCGCCGGGCAGGTCGACCCCTTCAGCGAAACTGGCCAGGCCGAACAGCACGCTGGAATCGCCGCCATCAACCCGCGCCTTGTGCTTGTTCAGGGTTTCCTGCTTCGACAGGTTGCCCTGAATGAACACTTGCTTGCGCCAATCGCGATCCAGGCCGTCGAACACGTCCTGCATCTGCTTGCGCGAGGAAAACAGCACCAGGGTGCCACGAGAGCCTTCTACCAGTTCCGGCAGATCGCGGATGATCGCTGCCGTGTGCGCTGCCGCATCCCGCGGGTCAGCATTCAGATTCGGCACCCGCAGCACTCCGGCATCGGCGTGATGGAACGGGCTGGGCACCACGGCGGTCACCGCTTTTTTCGGCAGACCGGCGCGCATGCGGAAGCGGTCGAAGGTGCCGAGGGCGGTCAATGTGGCTGAGGTCACCAGCGCACCGTAGGCTACGTTCCACAAGTTGCGTCGCAGCATTTCCGCCGCGAGGATCGGACTGGCGTTAACTTCAATGTCGAACAGCGAGCCGCTCTCGGCCAGGGTCAGCCAGCGCGCCATGGGCGGGTTGTCTTCCGGATCTTCGACGGTGAAGGCGGTCCACAACTCCCAGTTGCCCGAAGAACGCGACAACAGGCTGCCGAACAGCGGATACCACTCTTCGGCCTGATTGCTGGCAATACCGATGTTGACCTCACCGTCCATGCCTTCCTTGAGCAAATCGGTGAGGCGCGTGAACAGGTCGGTCAGGCGGGCAAAGCCTTTTTTCAACTCGATGCCCATTTCGCGCATGTGCTCGGGGATGACCCCGCCGACGAACCGGTGGCGCGGCCGCTCGCGACCTTCGACATCTTCACCGGGTTTGAACTCAGCGACCTGCTCGCAGGCAGTAAACATGAACTGCTGCTGGGTCTTGATCTCCCGCGCCAGCTCCGGCACCTGCTCGATCAACTTGCCCAGATCGCCGGGCAACGGGTGTTGTGCCAGCAACTTGGTGAGGTTCTTGGCCGTGGTTTCCAGCCAATCGGCGGTGGAACGCAGGCGCGTGTAGTGGGCGAAATGGCCGATGGCCTTGTCCGGCAGGTGATGGCCTTCGTCGAATACGTAAATAGTGTCTCGCGGGTCCGGCAGCACGGCGCCGCCGCCCAGGGCCAGGTCAGCCAGGACCATGTCGTGGTTGGTGACGATGACGTCGACCTTGCCCATGCCTTCGCGGGCCTTATAGAAGGCGCACTGGCCGAAGTTCGGGCAATGTCGGTTGGTGCACTGGCTGTGATCGGTGGTCAGGCGCGCCCAGTCGGCGTCTTCCAGCGCGGTGGACCAGCTGTCACGATCGCCGTCCCATTTATTGCCGGCGAGTTTTTCGATCATGCTGGTGAACAGCTTCTGGCTGGCCTCATCGACCTCGATCTTGAAGCCTTCCTCTTCGAACAACTGTGCCGTGGCGGTCTGTGCGTGACCTTCCTGGAGCAACATGTCGAGTTTGGACAGGCACATGTAGCGCCCGCGCCCCTTGGCCAACGCAAAGCTGAAATTCAGCCCGCTGTTGCGCATCAAGTCAGGCAAGTCCTTGTAGACGATCTGCTCTTGCAGGGCGACGGTGGCCGTGGCGATCACCAGGCGTTTGCCGGCCGCTTTCGCCGTCGGGATGGCGGCCAGGCTGTAGGCGACGGTCTTGCCGGTACCGGTGCCGGCTTCCACCGCGACAATCGCGGGCTCGCCGCTGCGCCGGCCTTCGTCATCGGTGTCGATATCCCCGAGGACCTTGGCCACTTCGGCAATCATCAGGCGTTGGCCGTAGCGCGGCTTGAGGCTCTTGGCTTCGAGAAAACGCGAATAGGCGCCCTGGATCGTGGTTTTGAGTTCAGTGCTGATCATGGATTGTCGGGCGCAAAAAACGCTGGATAAATTTTCAGTGGTTCGGAACGACGGCTATCATACCCCGCTAATTAATCCCGCGCAGAACGGAGTACCCCAATGACCGCTTTTAGCCTTGTCTATAGCCTGCATGTCCTCGCCGCACTGGTGTGGGTAGGCGGCATGTTTTTCGCCTGGATGGTCTTGCGCCCCGCGGCTGTGAAGGCCCTTGAGGGCCCTGCCCGACTGAAGTTGTGGGTAGAAGTGTTTCAAGGTTTTTTCCGCTGGGTCTGGGTCGCCGTCGTACTGCTGCCCGTCAGCGGCGTGGGCATGTTGCATATGCACTTCAACGGTTTTGAAACCGCCCCGCGATATGTGCAGGTGATGATGGGCTTGTATGTGGTGATGACGGCGCTGTTCATCCGGATTCAGGCGCTGATGCTGCCTGAGTTGCGCACGGCGGTCACCGCACAGGATTGGCCGGTCGGGGCGGCGGTGCTCGGGAAGATTCGGCGCCTGGTGGGGATCAATCTGATTGTCGGCTTGCTGCTGGTGGCGATTGCCGCAGCGCGTCCGATGTTTTGATGAATACATAAGTTCTGTGGCGAGGGAGCTTGCTCCCGTTCGGCTGCATAGCAGTCGTCATCCAGCGACCCCTACATTCTGGAAAAACACGATTGCCGATGTCGGGGCCGCTGCGCAGCCCAGCGGGAGCGAGCTCCCTCGCCACCAGGGTAGTCGGTTGTTCTTACAGCCGCTGAACCGTCACCTCTCCTGACGCACCGGCCGGCCCCGGCTGGCCATCGGCGCCAGGTTTGCCGCTTTTGCCGCCATCGGCCTCGTAGATGAAGCAACCCTTGGCTTTACCGCCCGCTCCAGGCTTGCCGCCGGGACCGGCCAAGCCACCGGCTCCACCGGCCACCTGAACCTTGATCTGCTGCGCAGGATAATCGCGCGGCACTATCAGCTTGACCAACGCCCCCGGCGCGCCTGGCTGACCATTACTGCCATCGCTGCCATCGGCACCGCGACCTGCCTGCCCCCAGGCGCAACCCGGCGCTTGGCCATTGGCCCCGTCGAGGCCGACAAATCCCGGCGCTCCCGTACCACCGCGAGCATCCACCAACAATTGCGGCGCCTTCAGTGCCTTGATCTGCAAGTTCAGATTACGCCCCGAGCGGGCGGCCTTCTGGTAAGTGCCGGGCGCACCGCGAGCGGTGATCTGGCTGCCCTCGGACAACTCGGCACGGCTGACCTTCAACTCCAGCGCTTGTTCACCGGGCACGATGGCAATCCGCGCATCACGCCCCAGGCGCAGTTCACCGACGGTGACCTCGGTGACATTCGACGGGATCAGCAGAGTCCCGTAATCAGCCACTTCCAGACGTTCCAGCTGCAAGGTGCTGGCGGTGTTGGGCAGGCGCATCAGCGAGTTGGTTTCAACACTCACCACCTGCGCGCAGGCCAGAGGGCTGATGAGTACGGCGAGCAGATAGAGTTTACGCATGAGAAGCCTTCGGTGCGGTCGGAGCGGGAATGGTTTGCAGGTGGAATACGCCGAAAAAGAGGATTTTCAAGCGATCACGCCAGGGATGGTCGCGGCCCCTGAGGCTGCGGAAGCTGAAGACGGCCTCCAGCAGATGGAGCCCTGCCAGCAGGCTGCCGGCCAGGTTGACCAACAGATGCAGCGGATGGATGAACGGCGTGAGCAGATTGACCAGCACCACTAACCAGAACAGCAGGGACAACAGCTTCCCCAGCCCCCATATCACCTTCATACGCTCCCCCGGTGAGAATTATTATTTGCACGCACAGTAACGGCTTCCGCGCGGGATAAGCCAGAGGGCAAACAAAAATTCTTCAAGAAGACCGCCGAATGGCTGCCGGAACGCCGCAAAAAAAGCCCGACAGCTCTATTCCGTGGCTTAGCGATTGATATGCAATTCCACCCGACGGTTTTTCGCGCGTCCTGCATCGGTTTCGTTATCGGCCACTGGCTGACTTTCACCCTTGCCCTCGCTGGTGAGTTTGTTCGGCGCCACGCCCTGGCTCAACAGGTATTGCGCGACACTGCTGGCGCGCCGCTCCGAGAGTGCCTGGTTGTAGGTATCGGACCCGACGCTGTCGGTGAAGCCAACCACCTTGATGCTGACCACATCGGCGTCCTCCAGCTTGCCCATGATCGCGTCCAGCTGACTCTTCGCGGCGGGCGTCAGCTCGGACTGATTAGAGGCAAACAGGACATCGCCGGCATCGCTCAGGGTAATGACCTCCGACTGCACCGGTTCGGCTGGCTTGACGCTGGCCGGATACTGCGGCAAAGGGCAACCATGATGATCGACAGGGGTATTGGCCGGGGTGTGAGGGCAGCGATCACGGCGGTCGAAAACGCCATCGCCATCCTCGTCGCCATCCTGGGCATAACAAATCAAACCACCGGTCAAAATACCGAGCGCCGCTCCGCCCGCCGCCCATCCACCACTTTCGAATGCGCCCAGGCCTCCGCCGACCAGTCCGCCAATGACGCTGCAGATCGGCCAGGTACGTTGATTGAGGGGGGCAGTACCATCACTGTGAGTGGCGCAACCGGTCAACAGGCTGCCAAGCAGCAGAACCGGCAAGACGGTCCGTGTGAGTCTGGTCATTTTCAGAAGCTCCTGTGTCACCGGCCAGTGCCGGTTACACAGGAGTAAAGACCCGCATCCGCGACTGCACAAGGCGCGGATGCGAGGGGCTTAGCGCTCGATTTTGATTTCCGTGCGACGGTTCTGCGCACGGCCGTCGGCGGTTTTGTTATCGGCAACCGGCTGGCTTTCACCGGCACCGGAAACAGACACGAAGTTGCTACGCGGCACACCTTGTTGGATGAGGTAATCAACCACCGCATGGGCGCGTTTATCCGACAGTTTCTGGTTGTAGGTGGCACTGCCCACGCTGTCGGTATGACCCACAACGGTCATCCGTGCGGTAGGGGCTTCGGCTTTCAAGCGAGTGGCGATCTTATCGAGCACCTGCTTGTCAGACGCGGTGAGTGTCGCTTTGTCGAACTGGAAGTGAACATCACGGATGACAATCGTTTCTTCCTTGACCACCACGGCCTCTTCGACCACTGGTGCAGGCGCCGGTGGTGGGCAACCATTGGCATCGACCTTCACGCCATGAGGCGTGCCTGGGCACTTGTCGCGGCTGTCCGGCACACCATCGCCGTCTTCGTCGCCATCGCCGTGAACCCAGCAATAGGCTGCTGCCGTACCACCGACAAGCAGCGCGCCATAACCCGCCCAGGACGAACTCTCGGTTGCGCCGAGACCCGCGCCTACGACACCGCCGACGGCCGCACAGGTCGGCCAGTCGGTTTTTTGCAAACCTGCGCAACCAGTCAACACACTGGTTAGCAGAACCAGGGGTAATGCTGTCCGAACTATGCTCATCTAGTTTTCTCCTGAAGGATCGGCTTAGAACCGATTCAGGGAGTAAAGACCGGAGTTTTAATCTCCGCCAGCAATAGGCCATTGCTGTTTTGTCCAGTGTTCAGGACCAATCGCCACTTTTGCGTCAAAGCCGCTCTAGGCTCGGACTCGCAGGCAAGCTAGTCTTGGCAGATCTGATTGAGGATCTTTGATGATTGCAGGTAACTCTTCGCGCACGCCGCAGCAAGCGCTGGCCGCTTTGCTGGATCTTTACGCCCCTTCGCGCCTGTTGCTGATCGGCGCCAGCGAATTCCCGGCGCTTGAAGCTTTCAAGCTCGCCCATCCGGACACCTGCGTGGCGCACGCGGCACCAGGGCCATTGCCGGCCGAACTGGCGGCGCGCCGATTTGACCTGGCACTGGTAGTCGATTGCCTCGAGCACTTGCCCAAGCGTGACGGCCTGAATTTGCTCGGCGGTATCCGCAACCTCAATGCCAGCCGCATCGCGGTGCTGGCAGACCTGCCCGCTAGCGGCTGGCAAGAAACGGACTTCTTCTCCCTGGCCCTGCAAGCCAGCGAACGTTTCCAGCGTGACGATCAAGTGCTGACACTGTTCACCTATGATCTGCTTGACTACAAGCAAGTCCCCGACTGGCTCAACTCGCGGTTCTGGGCCAATCCGGAAAACTTCGGGAAATATTGGTGGTAACGCAATGAGTACATCCATTTGCCCTTGCGGCAGCGGCACTCTGCTCGATGCTTGCTGCGGTCATTACCATGCCGGGCACCCGGCCCCTTGCGCCGAAGCTCTGATGCGCTCGCGCTACAGCGCTTACGTGCTGGGCTTGATCGATTATCTGGTGGCGACGACCCTGCCCGCGCAGCAGGCCGGCCTTGATCGGCAATCGATCAGCAACTGGAGCGCCCAGAGCACCTGGCTGGGTCTTGAGGTGGAAAGCTCCGAAGTCCTCGGCGGTCAACCGGAACACGCCTTCGTGACCTTCACCGCACGCTGGCACGATGGCAGCGGCGAACACAGTCATCGTGAGCGTTCGTCATTCGTACAGAACGCCGGTCGCTGGTATTTCATCGATCCCACCGTGCCCCTCGACATCGGGCGTAACGACGCCTGCCCCTGCGCCAGCGGGCAAAAGTTCAAGAAGTGCTGCTCGGGTTATTTCGCCCGTTGAGGTAAATCCAGGGAGCTAGACTGGGCATCAAAGGAGTCCCGCCATGCTCAGTCGACGACGCACACTTCAAACCCTCATCCTGCTGGTGTTTCTTGGGCTCGGCGGTTGTGCGTCGTGGTTCAGCGATGAGGAACCGGACCCCGAGGTCCATCTGGTCAGGGTCGAAGTCGTGCGGGCCAAGTTGCTGGAGCAGCGGTTTGTGCTGCATTTCCGGATCGATAATCCCAACGACAGCGACCTGACGGTGCGAGGGCTGGAGTATCGCATTCATCTTGGCGACCTCCTGCTGGCCGAAGGCGAGCATGAACACTGGATCACCGTCGGGCCCAAAAGCAGCGGTTTTTACAACGTACCGATCCGCACCAACCTGTGGTCGAAAGTGAGGGATTTGGTCAAGCAACTGAAAAGCCCCAGACAACCCGTCCCCTATCGGCTGGAAGGTGAAATGGAAACCGGTTTATTCATCGCCCACTACGTGCACCTGGCGCGTAATGGCGTGATAATCCCCGCCGATCTAATTCCGGAGTAACCCCGATGACCCAGCAACCCCATGTACATGGCCCAGACTGCAACCACGATCATGACCACCATGATCACGACCACGGCCATGTCCACGGCCCGAACTGCGGCCATGCTCACCAGGAACCGGTGCGCAACGCCCTGAAAGATGTTGGCCGCAATGACCCGTGCCCATGCGGCAATGGCAAGAAGTTCAAGAAGTGCCACGGCGCTTGATGGGTTAGACCCATTTCCCTGTGGAACCGGCTTGCTGGCGATCAATGCGACGCGTTTTGTCATACGCACCGCTTCGCCGGCAAGCCAGCTCCCTCAGGTTTTCAGTCGGCCATCAAGATCTGTGCGGTACTGACGACCGTCGCATACTCGCCATGCAGATTCCCCAGCGACATCCCGTGTACATCCTCGGCGGAACGGGCCTTACCGAAAAAGTCAGGCTTGTCGAAGGTAAAGCACGCATCCTCCACCACCCACGCATCGAACCCCAGATTGCCCGCGGTACGCGCAGTGGACTCCACGGAATTGTGGGTCGCCACGCCGACGATGATCAATTGTTCGATCCCCGATTCATGCAAACGCGCCTCCAGCCCCGTCGAACAAAACGCATCCGGCACTTGTTTTTGAATCAACTGCTCGCCAGGCAATGGCTGAAAGCGCTCCTGAAACTCCACGCCCGATTGCTGTGGCCAGAACACCGAATCCTGCGAGCGGGACAGGTGTTGCACGTGAATGATCGGCCGCCCGCTGCGACGCCAGCGGGCTAACAGCTCCAACATGCGATCTTCGGCCCGAGGATTGTTGCGCCGGCCGAGTCTGGGGTGAAGGATGCCTTTTTGTTGATCGATGATGATCAGTGCCGCGTTCTTCTCAAGCTCCATGCTCGCTCTTCTCACGCCAGGTCAGTTGATTCGCTGCACTTCAACATCGGCCCCGGCCGGTGGCAAGCCATCGAATGCAAACCGGATCCCGGACAAATCCTGAAATAACCTCGCCACCTGCTTGCGCGGCCACCTCCTGCTCACTAACGTAGCGCCTTTACTGACGTTACCGCCCCGCAGGAGCTTTGCCATGGCCTCGCCAGCCCTTACACATTTTCTACCCCGGTTCGGCGTTGCCGCAGCAGTTGCAGGTGTTTTGAGCCTGACCGGCTGTCAGAACTTCAACGCACAGGACACCGTTCCGCCGACTTCCGGCGTACAGCCGCTCAAAGGTCTGGCGCAGAACGTTTCGGTGCGCCGTAATGCCATGGGCATGCCGCTGATCGAAAGCAGCAGCTTCCACGACGCTCTGTTCACCCTCGGCTACGTGCATGCCAGCGACCGCATCACGCAGATGGTCACCTTGCGCTTGCTGGCCCAGGGCCGTCTGGCCGAGATGCGCGGTTCGGACCTGCTCGATGCCGACCGCTACATGCGCGCAGTCAACCTGAAGAAAAGCGCAGGAGAGCTATACAAGGCGTCTTCGCCACGCCTCAAGCGTTTCTTTGAGGTCTATGCCCGCGGGGTCAACGCTTACCTGTTCCGCTACCGCGACAAGCTGCCGGCCGATCTCGCCGCCAGCGGCTACAAACCTGAATACTGGCAACCGGAAGATTCGGCGCTGATTTTCTGCCTGTTCAACTTCAGCCAGTCAGCCAACCTGCCCGAAGAAATCTCCGCGCTGGTGCTGGCCCAAACGGTGCCCACCGACAAGCTGCCGTGGCTGATCCCTTCTGCCCCGGATGAACAATTGCCGGTGGCCGAAAGCGAAAAGCTGCAAAGCATCAAGCTCAACGGGCAAATACCGGGGCTGGCTGATATCAGCAAAGCCACGAGCCAGCTCGCCGAGCTGAATCTGCTCGGTGCCACTTCATCGAACAACTGGGCCATCGCCCCGCAACGCAGCCGCAGCGGCAAGAGCCTGCTGGCCAGCGACAGCCATGGGCCGATGGGCGTGCCGTCGTTATTCAGCTACGTGCAGATTCGCGCACCGAAATATCAGGCGTCCGGCGTGACCATTGCCGGGTTGCCAATGGTGCTCGGCGGGTTCAACGGCAAAGTCGCGTGGAGCACGACCAGCGTCATGGGCGACAACCAGGACCTGTTCCTGGAAAAAATCAAACGCCAGGGCAACGGCCTGGCCTACGAAAACGGCGGCAAGTGGCAGCCGGCAAGCGTGCGTAACGAAACCTACTTCATCAAAGGCCAGCGGCCGATTCGCGAAGCAGTGTACGAAACCCGCCACGGCCCGCTGCTCAACAGCGCCCAGGGTCTTGCCCAGGGCAGCGGCTTCGGCCTGGCCTTGCAGACGCCGAGCTTCACCGATGACAAAACCCTGGATGCTTTTTTTGACCTGTCCCGCGCACAGAATGTCGAGAAGGCGTCGGACGCCAGCCGCGAGATCCGTGCCATTGCACTGAATCTGGTGTTTGCCGATGCCAGCAACATTGGCTGGCAAGTCACCGGTCGCTACCCGAACCGTCGTGAAGGCGAAGGCCTGCTGCCCTCGCCGGGTTGGGAGGGTCGCTACGATTGGGACGGCTACGCCGACCCGATGC
Source organism: Pseudomonas sp. TE12234 (assembly GCF_054061835.1). Classification (NCBI taxonomy): domain Bacteria; kingdom Pseudomonadati; phylum Pseudomonadota; class Gammaproteobacteria; order Pseudomonadales; family Pseudomonadaceae; genus Pseudomonas; species Pseudomonas sp. TE12234. The sequence goes on along the minus strand of NZ_JBSSEP010000010.1, from coordinate 41,747 downwards.
TGCACCCCTATGATCAAGACCCGGCCCAGGGCTGGCTCGGCACCGCGAACCAGCGGGTCATCCCCCATGGCTATGGCATGCAACTGTCCAATTCCTGGTCGGCGCCGGAACGTGGCGAACGCCTGGCTGAACTGGCCGGCGTGGGCAAACATGACACCCGTAGCCTGATCGCGATGCAGTACGACCAGACCACCACCTTCGCCGCCAAACTGAAAAAAATGTTCGAAGCGCCGGGCATGTCGCAACCGCTCAAACAAGCCATCGCGGCATTGCCCGCAGCGGATGGAGCCAAGGCACGAGAGGCGCTGAGCCGCTTGATGGCATTCGACGGCAAGCTCAGCCCGACCTCCGCCGATGCGGCGATCTACGAGCTGTTCCTGCAGGAAAGCGCCAAGCAGATTTTCCTCGACGAACTGGGACCGGAAAGCAGCCCGGCGTGGAAGGCCTTTGTCGCCAACGGCAAGTTGTCCTACTCCGCCCAGGCCGATCACCTGTTGGGCCGCGAAGACAGTCCATTCTGGGATGACGTGCGCACCGCGCAAAAAGAAGACAAACCGGCGATTCTCGCCCGCAGCCTGGCAGCGGCGATCAGCGCCGGGGACAGTCAGCTGGGTGGCGACCACAAAGCCTGGCAGTGGGGCAAACTGCACCGCTACGAATGGAAGAATGCCAGTGGCCAGACCGTGCGCGGTCCGCTGCCGGCCGGCGGCGATCACACCACGCTCAACACCGCTGCGTTCGCCTGGGGCCAGGACTTCAACACCACGCTGGCGCCTGCCATGCGCTTTATCGTCGACTTCGGCCTGGCCGAACCGCTGATGGGCCAGAACGCCACCGGCCAGTCCGGCAACCCGGCCAGTGCGAATTACCTGAACAGTATCGACCCCTGGCTGAAAGGCCAGTACATGAGCCTGCCGATGCAGCCGCAGAACTTTGACAAGGTCTACGGAACCCAGCGTCTGACCCTGACGCCGGGCAAATAAGGACCGACACCCATACCCGGTGGGAGCGAGCCCGCTCGCGATGAGGCCATGCCAGTCAACTCAAGAGGTGACTGACAGGCCGCCATCGCGAGCAGGCTCTCACATCGGTACAGCGCCACCCCATCAAATCCCGATAGAACTTCTCGCTCCACGCCAGCCTCCTGGCTAACAAGCCATCCACTCTGCTCACCATCATGGTTCCGGCGGCGCAGTCAGCTGGAACAGGTCATCATCCGAGGCAACAACCCGGTATTGCTCGCCTCGCCACTGCTGACCGGCAAAGACTGGTTCGACCTGGCCCGCCAGCGCGAAGCGTCGCGCAGCCTGGGCGTCGAAGGCATGATGCTCAAGGCCCGGGAGGCGTTGTATGGCGTTGGTCGCACCAAGGAAATGAGGGTGTGGTGGAAATGGAAAGTCGACCCGTTCAGCATCGACGCGGTGCTCATTTACGCGCAACGCGGTCATGGCCGCCGGGCAAGCCTCTATAGCGACTACACTTTCGCCGTCTGGGACGGCCCGCCCGATGCCAGAGAACGCTCGCTGGTGCCCTTCGCAAAGGCTTACTCGGGGCTGACCGACGAGGCTGACCATCTCGGCACGTTGCAGGACTTGCTCAGTTGACCAGCCCCTGTGAACACTAGTCCCCTGTGGCGAGGGAGCTTGCTCCGCTCGGCTACGAAACAGCCGTAATCGCGCCTCATCAGGGCCGACTACAGAATTGCGTACACAGGTTTTGCGGTCGCTTCGCAACCCAGCGGGAGCAAGCGTCCTCGCCACAGGCATTGGCATCAAGTCGAACCGAAATAGTGCAGGCTTCCCACGCCGCCCATTTTCGTGCACTAATCCCATCCGGCAATTTCCTGAACACCTTTTAAAACGCTTGTTCGGCACTCTGGTTCGGAAATTGCTACTTTCAGTAGGTCTTACGCTTACCAGTAACAATAAATCTGCGCCACAAGCGCTCATATTGGTTCTTAGGGATTGAATAATGAAAAAAGCATTGCTGACCCTTTCTGCACTGGCATTGTGCGTAGCTGCTGGCTCCGCGCTGGCAAAGGAATACAAAGAGTTGCGTTTTGGCGTTGACCCTTCCTACGCACCGTTCGAGTCGAAAGCGGCCGACGGCAGCCTGGTAGGTTTCGACATCGACCTGGGGAACGCGATCTGTGCCGAACTGAAGGTCAAGTGCAAATGGGTCGAAAGCGATTTCGACGGCATGATTCCTGGCCTGAAGGCCAATAAATTCGACGGCGTGATCTCTTCGATGACCGTCACCCCGGCCCGCGAAAAAGTCATCGACTTCTCCAGCGAGCTGTTCTCCGGCCCGACTGCCTACGTGTCCAAGAAAGGTTCTGGCATCACCGCAGACGTCGCTTCGCTCAAAGGCAAAACCGTCGGCTACGAGCAAGGCACCATTCAGGAAGCCTATGCCAAGGCCGTTCTGGACAAGGCTGGCGTGAAAACCCAGGCCTATCAAAACCAGGACCAGGTGTATTCCGACCTGACTTCCGGTCGTCTCGACGCCGGTATCCAGGACATGCTGCAAGCCGAACTGGGCTTCCTGAAGTCGCCAAACGGGGCCAATTTCGAAATCAGCAAGCCGGTCGATAACGAACTGCTGCCGGCTAAAACAGCGGTCGGTATTAAGAAAGGTAACACTGAGCTGAAAGCACTTTTGGATAAAGGTATCAAAGCGTTACACGATGATGGCACCTACGCCACCATTCAGAAGAAACACTTTGGCGATCTGAATCTGTATAGCGGCAAATAATGCCCGGCGCCCATCTCGCGATGGGCGCTTTTTTCTTCCGATCTGGTTGCTGATTTTATGTTTGAAAACCTCCTGCAAAATCTGGGGCTCGCAGCCTTCAGCCTCAAGGGTTTCGGCCCGTTGCTGATGGAAGGCACCTGGATGACCATCAAATTATCGGCGATGTCGCTGCTGGTGGCCGTGTTGCTCGGCCTGCTCGGCGCCAGTGCCAAACTGTCAAAAGTCAAATTGCTGCGCTTGCCTGCCCAGTGCTACACAACGCTGATTCGCGGCGTGCCGGATCTGGTACTGATGCTCTTGATCTTCTACAGCCTGCAAACCTGGCTGACGTCGTTCACCGACTACATGGAATGGGAATACATCGAGATCAACCCGTTCAGCGCCGGGGTCATTACCCTGGGTTTCATTTATGGCGCGTATTTCACCGAAACCTTCCGTGGCGCGATTCTCGCAGTACCGCGGGGTCAGGTCGAAGCCGCCACCGCCTATGGCCTCAAACGCGGCCAGCGCTTCTGGATCGTGGTGTTTCCGCAGATGATGCGTTTTGCCCTGCCGGGTATCGGCAACAACTGGATGGTCATGCTCAAGGCCACCGCGCTGGTATCGATCATTGGCCTGGCCGACCTGGTCAAGGCTGCGCAGGACGCCGGTAAAAGCAGCTATCAGCTGTTCTATTTCCTGGTACTCGCCGCCTTGATCTACCTGGCGATCACCAGTGCCTCCAACTTCATTCTGCGCAGGCTGGAACGCCGGTACGCCGCCGGTACACGGGAGGCCGTGCGATGATCGAACTCTTGCAGGAATACTGGAAAGCCTTCCTCTACACAGACGGCCAGAACATCACCGGCCTGGCCATGACCCTGTGGCTGCTCAGCGCGTCGATCTTCTTCGGTTTCCTGGTGTCGATCCCACTGTCCATCGCCCGGGTCTCGCCGCAGCTCTACATTCGCTGGCCCGTGCAGTTCTACACCTACCTGTTCCGTGGTACGCCGCTGTATATCCAATTGCTGATCTGCTACACAGGCATTTACAGCCTGGCCGCCGTGCGCGCGCAGCCGCTGCTCGACAGTTTTTTCCGCGATGCGATGAACTGCACCATCCTGGCCTTCGCCCTGAACACCTGCGCCTACACCACGGAGATCTTCGCCGGGGCCATTCGCAGCATGAACCACGGTGAAGTCGAAGCGGCCAAGGCCTACGGCCTGACCGGCTGGAAGTTGTATGCCTACGTGATCATGCCGTCGGCCCTGCGTCGCTCGTTGCCGTACTACAGCAACGAAGTGATTCTGATGCTGCACTCGACCACCGTGGCGTTCACCGCGACCATTCCGGACATTCTGAAAGTCGCTCGGGACGCCAACTCGGCGACCTTCCTGACCTTCCAGTCGTTCGGCATTGCCGCGTTGATCTACCTGACCGTCACCTTTGCGCTGGTCGGCCTGTTCCGTCTCGCCGAACGCCGATGGCTGGCCTTCCTCGGGCCGACCCACTAGGACTTCTCGCACATGCGCCACCAGATACATGACTTGCTGTCCCCGCTGCCGGGGACCGCACGACAGATCCACAGTTTTCACTTCGGGCCGCAACCGGCCAAAGGCAAGATTTACATCCAGTCATCCCTTCACGCCGATGAATTGCCCGGCATGCTGGTGGCCTGGCACCTCAAGCAACGCCTGGCGGAGCTGGAAGCCGCCGGCCGCCTGCGCAGCGAAATCGTTCTGGTGCCGGTGGCCAATCCGGTCGGCCTGGAGCAAGTGCTGATGGACGTGCCGCTGGGCCGCTACGAACTGGAAAGCGGTCAGAACTTCAACCGCTGGTTCGTCGATCTGAGCGAAGAGGTCGGCAACGAGATCGAAGGCCAACTGGGCGACGACCCGCAGCGCAATCTCGAACTGATCCGCATCAGCCTGCGCCACGCACTTGCCCGGCAGACCGCCAGCACCCAACTGCAATCCCAACGCCTGACCCTGCAACGACTGGCCTGCGATGCCGACATGGTGCTGGACCTGCATTGCGATTTCGAAGCCGTCGCGCACCTGTACACCACGCCGGATGCCTGGCCGCAGGTCGAGCCGCTGGCCCGTTATATCGGCGCCGAGGCCAGCCTGTTGGCCACCGACTCCGGTGGTCAGTCGTTCGACGAATGCTTCACCTTGCTCTGGTGGCAGTTGAAAGAACGCTTCGGCGAACAGTTCGAGATTCCGCCCGGCAGCTTTTCCGTCACCGTCGAACTGCGCGGTCAGGGCGACGTCAACCACCCGCTGGCCAGCCTGGACAGCCAGGCACTGATCGATTACCTGATTCATTTCGGAGCGATTGCCGGCGAACCGGCGCCCCTGCCCAAGCTACCCTACCCGGCCACTCCACTGGCCGGTGTCGAACCTGTGGCCACGCCCGTCGGCGGGCTACTGGTGTTCGCCGCGCTGCCAGGAGAGTACCTGGAAGCCGGGCAATTGATCGCTGAAATCATTGATCCGATCGCTGATCGCGTCACTCCTGTTCATTGCACCGCCGCCGGGTTGATGTACGCCCGCTCGCTGCGCCGCATGGCCACTGCCGGCATGGTGATCGCCCATGTCGCGGGCACCGAAGCCTATCGCAGCGGTTACCTACTTTCGCCTTGAGGATGTCTGTTCCATGTACAAACTGACCATCGAAGACCTGCATAAAAGCTACGGCGATCATCAGGTGCTCAAAGGCGTTTCCCTCAAGGCCAACACCGGCGACGTCATCAGTCTGATCGGCGCCAGCGGCTCGGGCAAAAGTACCTTTCTGCGCTGCATCAATTTTCTCGAACAACCCAACGACGGCGCCATGAGCCTCGACGGCCAGGCGATCCGCATGATCAAGGATCGACACGGCATGCATGTCGCCGATCCGGATGAACTGCAACGGATCCGTACCCGCCTGGCCATGGTGTTCCAGCATTTCAACCTGTGGAGCCACATGACCGTACTGGAGAACATCACCATGGCTCCGCGCCGGGTGCTGGGTTGCAGCAAGCAGGAAGCCGAAGACCGCGCGCGCCGCTATCTGGACAAGGTTGGCCTGGCGGCGCGTGTGGCGGACCAATATCCGGCGTTCCTGTCCGGCGGTCAGCAACAGCGGGTGGCCATTGCCAGGGCACTGGCCATGGAGCCGGAGGTCATGCTGTTCGATGAGCCCACATCGGCGCTGGACCCGGAACTGGTGGGTGAGGTACTGCGCGTGATCCAGGGCCTGGCCGAAGAAGGCCGGACCATGATCATGGTGACCCACGAAATGAGCTTCGCCCGCAAGGTCTCGAGCCAGGTGCTGTTCCTGCATCAGGGGCTGGTGGAAGAGCAAGGCGCGCCGGAAGACGTGCTGGGCAATCCGAAGAGTGAACGGTTGAAGCAATTCCTCAGCGGTAACCTGAAATAAACGCCGAGCGAAAAAAGGGGGGGAGCCGTATTCCCGGCTCCCCCCACTCAAACGTCAAACAGTCGCTTCGTGCTCAAGCCTGAAACGGCCATTGGTCACTTCCAGACCGTCAGCATCCATACCGCTGAAGCTCCCGGCAAACTGCGCTTCCCCGCCCACCGTCAACTCAAGCACGCCTCGATACAAATCCGCTTCGGAGGTGCCTGTCACGTGGATAATCATCGGGGAGCTTTCAGTAAGCCCTAAATTGAAACTGCCGCTCTGGATGCCAACCGGCAGATAGACATAAAACGCCGTCCCTTGCCCGTTATCAGCCTCGATACAGTGGATACCTGGCCGATCATAGAAGTAGAGTCCGTGCGTCACGCGAAACGGCTGGGGACCGTCGGCCGTGTTCACATCGGCACTTAAATGCCCTGCTCGATTTGTACTCATTTGAAGTCCTTTTCATAGACATGGATAACTGCTCGACGCCGACCCTTCCCAAAGGGTCGCAGAACGAGTAACGCCGGGATAAGAACACGGCAGGATCACCAAGTGGTTTCGACGGCGATTACAGTTATTGCCGGATATGAATCGATCAACACGGGAGCGAGCCTCGCCCGCACCGAAGCACAAGCAGCACTCTCGGCATTACACAGGGTGGTGGTCGATGAATGGCACGAATTGCCCGGCAACAAGCGTGGCGTGCAACTGCAGTGGGCTATGGCCCGATGCGTTTACTGGTGGCTATGAAATCCGCCGGGGCGACAACTGTAGGGCGGTGTCATCGGCGACAACGAAATATGGCCAGTCAGCTGAAGTCTTCGCAGACTTCAGCTGACTGGCCATTCATTTTTCTGCGCTGGCAATCAGACCACGGGCGCGGGAGGCGGCTCATCCGGCAGGGTGGGCTCACCAGGCTCGTTGGGTTGTTCGTTGGGCGTATCGGGATCGGGTTGACCGGGGATGCCCCCTGCCATGTTGATCGGCGGGTGTGCCAACAAGGACCAGGCCAAGACGCCAACCTGATTGGGCTCCAGCCTTGCCAGTTCGGCACTTATTCGCGGGTCGATCTTCATAAAGCACTCCTGAGCGATGGCCCGATCCGCCTTGCGCGAATCGGAGCGTACACTCCATAGAGTGTACGCTCGCTCAAGAATTCCCACGGTTTGTCAGACGGCTGACTCAGGTCCGCGGCAAGGTCACGCCACGCTGGCCCTGGTACTTGCCGCCGCGATCCTTATAGGAAACTTCACACTCTTCGTCAGACTCGAGGAACAGCATCTGCGCCACGCCTTCATTGGCGTAGATTTTCGCCGGCAGATTGGTGGTATTGGAGAACTCCAGGGTGACGTGACCTTCCCACTCAGGCTCCAGCGGCGTGACGTTGACGATGATGCCGCAGCGCGCGTAGGTGCTTTTACCCAGGCAGATAGTCAACACATTACGCGGAATGCGGAAGTATTCGACGGTACTGGCCAGGGCGAAGGAGTTGGGCGGAATGATGCACACGTCGCTGTGGATATCGACGAAGCTGCCTGCATCGAAGTTCTTCGGGTCGACGATTGCCGAATTGATGTTGGTGAACACCTTGAAATGATTAGTGCAACGCACATCGTAGCCGTAGCTCGAAACACCGTAGGAGATCACCCGGCTATCGTCGCTGCCGCGCACCTGGCGTTCTACGAAGGGCTCGATCATGCCGTGCTCTTGCGCCATGCGGCGAATCCACTTGTCCGATTTGATGCTCATGGCGGGTGTCCTGAATAACGTGGTGGAAAAATCTGTCCGGCATCTTACCGGGGCGCGCCGCCGGGTTCAAAGCGCGAGGCACAATTCTCGACGATCCTGCCGGATTTACGGACCTTCGAAGCAATACCCCGCACCGTCAGTCATGAAAACAGAGAAACCTTCGCAAGAAACATTGGCACGTTCCGGAAAAAGGGTTAAGGTGACGTCACTGTGCTGCTTGTGTCACTGAGAATCTCTACACGATATGTTGAATTTCGATCCAACCATCTACAAGAATTTTTCCTGCTCTTTGCACTCAGTCTCGGCCAGGGTTCTTCCTGAGTCGCAGTTATCTTTGTTCAAGGAGTTACACCATGTCTAATCGCCAAACCGGTACCGTTAAGTGGTTCAACGATGAAAAAGGCTTCGGCTTCATCACTCCACAATCCGGTGACGACCTGTTCGTTCACTTCAAAGCTATCCAATCCGACGGCTTCAAAAGCCTGAAAGAAGGCCAACAGGTTTCTTTCATCGCTACCCGCGGTCAGAAAGGCATGCAAGCTGAAGAAGTTCAAGTTATCTAACTTGTACTTGCTTTAGTAAAAAGCCCCGCCCTCAACAGCGGGGCTTTTTTGTGCCTGCGTGCTTTTTTCCAGGCATGAAAAAACGCAGCCCAAGCTGCGTTTTCCAGCATTTACCAGGTCACGCCAAACCCTGCGGTGTAACGGGTCTTGCTCAAGTCAGCCTCATCGGAACCACTGACGATATCCCTCTCCGCCTTCAGGTTCAGTGACGCCCAATCGGTCACTTTGTAGCGCAAGCCGATCTCGGCATCCAGCGCGTAGTCGGCCACGCCCGACAACGGCTTGCCCACCTCGCCATTGGTGAAGAATTCTACCTTCTTGCCTATCAGGTAACGGTTGTAATCCCACTTCATGGCCAAAGAATAGAAATTCTCCTGGCTACCGTCGTGATACTCGTAATCGGTGCGGTTGACCAGCGACCCCAGGGAAAAGGCACCCAATTCGTCATCCCAGAACTGATAGCCGGGACCGGTACCCACGGTACGCTGACGAGACAGGTCTTCTACCTTGTCGCGCTTGTAAACCAGGCGACCTTCCCAGAACCATTTGTCGGTGATAAAGCGGTCGAGGGAGTATTCGGCCCGCCAGTTATCCGTGGTGACGACGCCATCCTGGAACTCGCGGTTGTATTCGCCTTCCGCGATATGCCGCCAACGACCATGGCGCGCGGTGGTCTTGAAGTCGATGCCGTAATCATCGGTATCTTTGTCCGCACGCTGGTAATCCAGGGCCGCGTCGATATTGCCCTTCCATACCAGATCCTCGACCACCGGCTTGGGCTTGAGGATCTGCTGGACGCTGGCCAGCTCAACCGTCTTGGGTGCCTCACCGTTGGCCAAAGTGACTTTGCCCTCATCAGCCGCCTGCAGCGACTTGGCCTTCTCACCGGTGTAGGCGTCCTGCTTGACCAACAACTCCCGATCACTTTCCAGGGTTTTGACCTGCTTCCAGTCAATCGGCACCGCGCCGGCATACCCGGTCTGGATCAGCAGCTTGCCACCGTCGAACAGAATGATCTTGCCACTCAACTTGTCACCGTTCTTCAACCAGACGGTATCCGCGAGCACGGGGGTGGAAGCACTGACGATGGCGAGGCACAGCAAGGTTTTGGAGAACATAAGCAAATAAAGGCTCAGGTACGCGAAAAAAATCGGCATTATCCGCTGGAATAAGCCCCTAGCAAGGACTGACCCCGACGCTATCTGCTGAGTTCATTTCTCAATGGGCGATCGAGGATTTACTCTAAAGACAGTACTGCGAATTTTTTTCAGGAAGCCCGGACGTGATCGACCCCACCACTGCCCCCGAGAGCGCGGCACAAATCCGACGCACGGCACTCTACCTGACACTCGCGCAAGTGCCAGAAGGCAAAGTAGTGAGTTATGGCCAATTGGCCGAGCTGGCCGGATTGGGTCGCGCGGCCCGCTGGGTCGGACGAACACTGAGCCAATTACCTGGCGACAGTAAACTACCCTGGCACCGCGTTCTCGCAGCCGGAGGGCGCATCAGCCTGCCTGCGGGCAGTCCATCCGGGGACGAACAACGCGCCCGATTGCGCATGGAGGGCATCAGTATCCTGAACAATCGTGTTGATATTCAGCGCCATGGCTGGCGTCCAGTAGAGCACAGCGGTTAGAGTGCGCGCTTTGTTTCCGTATTTCTTGAGGCAGACTCCAGCCCATGCCCCGTAAAACCTGGCGCGCCGCGCTCGCCGCTTATGCCAGCCCCTCGACGCTCGTACTGTTGTTGTTGGGTTTCGCCGCCGGCCTGCCCTACATGTTGGTGTTTTCGACCCTTTCAGTCTGGCTGCGCGAAGCCGGCGTGGCTCGCGAAACCATCGGTTATGCAAGCCTGATCGGTCTGGCCTACGCCTTCAAATGGGTCTGGTCGCCACTGCTCGACCAATGGCGCCTGCCGCTGCTGGGCAAGCTCGGTCGACGCCGCTCCTGGCTTGTGTTGTCCCAATCCCTGATAATTCTGGGCCTGATCGGGATGGGTTTCTGCGACCCGCAAAAACATCTGTCCTGGCTGATCGCCATCGCGGTCGTTGTCGCATTCGCCTCGGCGACGCAAGACATCGCCGTGGACGCCTACCGTCTGGAAATTGCCGAAGACAGTCGCCAGGCCGCGCTGGCCGCCAGTTACATGTCCGGTTATCGGATTGCCGCTTTGCTGGCTACGGCAGGCGCACTGTTCTTCGCTGAAGGGTTTGGCTCAACCGGCTTCAACTATAAGCACTCCGCCTGGACCGGCACCTACGTGCTGTTCGGCGTGCTGATGATCCCGGCGCTGCTGACCTCCTTCTTCATGCGCGAACCACCGGTCCCGCTGCGCACCCAACTGCAAGCCGGGCGTTACAGCTTCGCGCATCAGCTGGCTTCCGTGTTCGTACTGATTGTACTGCTGGTGTCCGTCCCGGCCATGTTCACCCAGCTGTACAACACCGACTTTGCCAGCGTGCTGTTCAAAGGCGTGAGCCTGCTCGACCTTCTGCTGGAGGACCGCGCATTCCTGCGGGCAATCCTCTATACCACGCTGACCGCGCTGTGCCTGTCGACCATGGGTCGCCGTGGGTTGGCGCCAGTGCTGACGCCGGTCAACGACTTTATTATTCGTTACCGCTGGCAAGCCTTGCTGCTGCTTGGGCTGATCGCCACCTATCGGATGTCCGATACGGTCATGGGGGTGATGGCCAACGTTTTCTACATCGACCAAGGCTTCACCAAGGACCAGATTGCCGGCGTCAGTAAGATTTTCGGCCTGATCATGACTCTGGTGGGCGCCGGCATGGGTGGCCTGCTGATCGTGCGCTTCGGCATTCTGCCAATCCTGTTCATCGGTGGCGCCGCATCGGCAGCGACCAACCTGCTGTTCCTGATGCTCGCGGACATGGGCCCCAACCTGAACATGCTGATCGTGACCATTTCACTGGATAACTTCGCTTCGGGCATGGCGACTTCAGCCTTCGTCGCTTACCTGTCGAGCCTGACCAACCTCAAATTCTCGGCGACCCAATATGCCCTGCTCAGCTCGATCATGCTCTTGCTGCCACGCTTGATCGGCGGCTACTCAGGCGTCATGGTGGAGAAGTTCGGTTACCACAACTTCTTCCTGATCACCGCCCTGCTGGGCGTTCCTACTCTGATATTGATCGCCCTGCACTGGTTCCAGGAAAGCCGCCGTGCTGGACCGACACCGACGCCGGAACCGGTTCCGACCCAGGTCGCGGAAGAATCGTAGGAAACATCCGCAGGAAACCTTGCAGAGGGCGCTGAGATTCCCGCCCTCCTGCCATACCGCCGACCGTACGCCTGTACGACAGCGGATCTCGCCCGTACAATGCTCCGTCATTTCTCGTCATTAGCAACCGACAACGGCCAACCATGCGCACCAGTCAATTTTTGCTCGCCACACAGAAAGAAACGCCTTCCGATGCGGTCGTGATCAGCCACCAGTTGATGCTGCGCGCCGGCATGATCCGCAAACTCGCCTCGGGCCTGTACACCTGGCTGCCGATGGGCTTGCGAGTAATGCGCAAGGTCGAAGCCGTCGTTCGTGAAGAAATGAACGCCGCCGGCTCGCTTGAAGTGTTGATGCCGAGCACTCAACCGGCAGAGCTGTGGCAGGAATCCGGTCGCTGGGAAGAGTACGGCCCTGAATTGCTGCGCTTCAAGGATCGCCACGGTCGCGATTTCTGCGCCGGCCCGACCCACGAAGAAGTCATCACCGATCTGATGCGCAACGAATTGAGCAGCTACAAACAGCTGCCGATCAACCTTTACCAGATCCAGACCAAGTTCCGTGACGAAATCCGCCCACGCTTCGGTTTGATGCGCGGTCGCGAATTCATCATGAAGGACGCCTATTCGTTCCACGCTGACCAGCCATCGCTGCAAGTCACCTACGACCGCATGCATCAGGCGTACTGCAACGTGTTCACCCGCCTGGGCCTGAAATTCCGCCCGGTTGAAGCCGACAACGGCTCCATCGGCGGTGCCGGCTCCCACGAGTTCCACGTACTGGCCGAGTCCGGTGAAGACGATATCGTCTTCAGCAACGGTTCCGACTACGCCGCGAACATCGAGAAAGCCGAAGCCGTGCCGCGCGAAACCTCCCGCGCAGCGCCGACCGAAGAACTGCGCCTGGTCGACACGCCGAACGCCAAGACCATCGCGCAACTGGTCGAAGGCTTCAACCTGCCGATCGAGAAAACCATCAAGACCCTCGTGGTTCACGCTGAAGAGAAAGGCAAGCTGATTGCCCTGATCATCCGTGGCGACCACGAACTGAACGAAATCAAGGCCGCCAACCAGCCTGGCGTTGCCAGCCCGCTGGTCATGGCCTCCGAAACCGAACTGCGCGACGCCATCGGCGCCGGTGCCGGCTCCCTCGGCCCGCTTAACCTGCCACTGCCAATCATTATCGACCGCTCGGTCGAACTGATGAGCGACTTCGGCATTGGGGCGAACATCGACGACAAGCACTACTTCGGCGTGAACTGGGAACGCGACCTGCCGGTTCCGACCGTTGCCGACCTGCGTAACGTTGTCAGCGGCGACCCAAGCCCGGATGGCAAGGGCACCCTGGAAATCAAACGCGGCATCGAAGTCGGGCACATCTTCCAGCTGGGCAACAAGTACAGCAAAGCGATGAAGTGTGAAGTGCTGGGCGAGAACGGCAAGCCGATCACCCTGGAAATGGGCTGCTACGGCATTGGCGTTTCCCGTGTGGTTGCAGCTGCCATCGAGCAGAACAACGACGAAAAAGGGATTATCTGGAGTGACGCGCTCGCACCGTTCCAGATCGCCCTGGTGCCACTGCGCTACGAAACCGATCTGGTTCGCGAAGCCACCGACAAGCTGTATGCAGAACTGACTGCAGCCGGCTTCGAAGTGCTGCTGGATGATCGCGACAAGAAAACCAGCCCGGGCATCAAGTTCGCGGACATGGAGCTGATCGGCATTCCTCACCGGATCGTGGTCAGCGACCGCGGCCTTGCCGAAGGCAACCTGGAATACAAGAGTCGTACCGAGGCCGAGCCCCAAGCGCTCCCGGTCGCTGACGTACTGTCTTTCCTGCAGGCCCGTATCCGCCGCTGAAACCAGATAGAGACGTCATGTTCAAGCGAAACACCTTAGGCCTCGGTGGTGCCGCCCTGTGCGGCACCCTGTTGGTCAGCGGCTGTGCCAATCACATGTCACAGCGCAGCGAGCACGAGGAACGGGTCGAGCGTAAATTGCTCGACCACAGTCTGCAGATTGATGTCGGTGAGCCCAAGGTACTTGAGCTGCCGCAACGCCGGGTGAAAATCCACGAGCAGAAGACCTTCGAAGTCACCGAGTTCGACGTCACCCGTCATTATGATCGCTACACCCCATACCAACCCTGGCGGAAGATCTACGAGATCCCGCTCGGCGCGGTAGCGGTGGTGGGTGGTGTCTGTGCGAACGTGGTCAACGTCTTTGCCTTCGGCAACCTGCCCGACAGCATGACCAAGGACTGGCTCAGCTACGGTTTCGCCGGACTCAATCCGTTCATGAACATGCAATCCAACGGTCGCGCGCAGCAGAACCTGGCTGGCATCGACGAAGTCCAGCGCGACAAGCGCATGGAATATTCGAGCCTGCCCTGGAGCGAGCGTCCGGTCGAAGTCAAGGCCGGCAAGGAAACCTTCGAGCTGACCACCGACAAGAACGGCGTGCTCCGCCTGAATCTGCTGGACAGCCCGTTCGCCGAATATGACCTCAATCATCTGGGCAAGCTGCAGATCAGTGTCAGTGACTCAAAGGGCGATGTGCATACCGACTCCTCCCTTGTGCTCAGCAGCACCCTGCGCGGCAAATTGCTCGAAGCTCACAGCCTGATTTACGACGACCTCGAAGACGACGAAGTGAGCCAGTGGGTACACCGGGTCAAACGCCTGTCGGAGCTGGGTCTTGAAGAAGAAGCGAGCGAACTGGAGCAGAGCCTGGTCGAATTGACCCGCAACGATCCTGAGCTGCAGACCGAATTCCTCAAGTCCCTGACCAAGAATGCCGGACGCCTGGTGGCGGATCCAGGACCGAACTAACGCTCAAAGCTTCGCGGGCAAGTCGAGTCGCCCGCGAAGCGGCCTCACAGGCACCGCAAAACTACCGCTCAAACAACTCCATCTGCTCAAACCCGCCCCGCAAATCCTCCAGCCTTACTCCCACGCCCAATAATCGCACCGGCTTGCCACCCCGATTGAACGCCTGCGTCAGCATCAACTGGTAACTGCCCAAGTCCCGCCCTGCCCCTGCCTGCTCAAGTGTGGTCTGGGTAAAATCATGGAACTTCACTTTGACGAACGGCTTGCCCGGTCGATAGCTGCTGTCGATTCGCTCCATGCGGGTTCTGAGGGTTTCCAGTAACTCCGGCAGCTTATCCAGACAACTGCGCAGATCCGGCAGATCGACATCGTAAGTATTTTCGACGCTGATCGACTGCCGACGACTGTCGTTATGCACCAGACGGTCATCGATCCCGCGGGCCAGACTCCAGAGACGCTCGCCAAAACTGCCGAATTCGCGCACCAGCGCCAACTTGTCCCACTCGCGAAGTTGCAAACAGTCGACAATCCCGAGCTTGGCCAGCTTGTCGGCGGTCACTTTGCCAACGCCATGCAGCTTATTGACTGTCAAGCCACTGACAAAGTCATCGACCTGATCCGGCGTGATGACAAACAACCCATTGGGCTTTTTCCAGTCGCTGGCGATCTTGGCGAGAAACTTGTTTGGCGCCACGCCCGCCGAAACGGTGATATGCAACTGATTGGAGACCCTTCGACGGATGTCCTGGGCAATTCGGGTGGCACTTCCACCGAAATGCGCGCTGTCCGACACATCCAGGTAGGCCTCATCCAGGGAAAGTGGCTCGATGATGTCGGTGTAATCGCGAAAGATCGTATGAATTTCCTTCGATGCTTCTCTATAGGCGTCCATTCGCGGCTTGACGATGGTCAGGTCCGGGCAGAGTTTCAACGCGTGCCCGGACGACATCGCGGACCGCACACCATAGGCCCTCGCCTCGTAATTGCAGGTGGCGATCACTCCACGCCGATCCGCCGACCCACCTACCGCCAGCGGCTTGCCGGCCAGGCGCGGATCGTCACGCATCTCGATGGCGGCGTAGAAGCAGTCACAATCGACGTGGATGATTTTTCGCTGAGTCATATCAACGCGGTGTTCATGAAGAGGAAATGTCGTCTTGCCGTGTCGGACATTCAGTATCTCACTGACACCTGTATATAGCACCAGTACTCAGAATGTTCTTTTCCAATTGTGGGAAAGCGCCCGATAAATTTATTTTCTTAATCGAAAGGCGTGCACCAATAGAGCTGAAACCCTTGCCACGCCTGCCTCACAGCGATACTCGACCACCTTCAAATCAAGCTAAGCGTTTGAACAGGAACAGGTTTTATCGAAATTGGTGATTGACACCCCGGCGTATCTCTATAGAATGCCGATCCACAGACGCGGGATGGAGCAGTCTGGTAGCTCGTCGGGCTCATAACCCGAAGGTCGTCGGTTCAAATCCGGCTCCCGCAACCAAACATCGAAAAAGGCTACTCGAAAGAGTGGCCTTTTTTGTGCGCGCCTGTTTTGTGCAGAAGGTGCGACATTAGCGCAGGCACCCGCGCCACAGAAATCAGAAATCGTTCTGGTTCCGAATCTTAAGCCGCCCCCGCGACCGTTTGCCGCTCTTTTACGTTTATTTGACCGGGTTCAGGATTAACGGTTGACACTCAGGCGTATCTCTATAGAATGCCGCCACACAGACGCGGGATGGAGCAGTCTGGTAGCTCGTCGGGCTCATAACCCGAAGGTCGTCGGTTCAAATCCGGCTCCCGCAACCAAACATCAAAAAAGGCTACTCGAAAGAGTGGCCTTTTTTGTATCTGTTGAAAAAGCCCTTTCGCAACAATGATCTGTCACTGTGTAGTGAGCCGTCCGGGGTCACCTAAGCGCTGAGTTCCGACTATGCTCAAACGCACACTTTCCCCCCACGACTGATGACATGCCGTCGCCGAGAGCCGGTGATAGCGTTAATATTTGTGATTATTTTTTTCTACAGGGATTGGTAACTTGGCTGGATACCCCCATCCTGTCGCGCACAATCCAAGAGGTGATTGATGCGCGCCAACTCGTCTGATTCACAAGACACCGTCACAGCGACACATCCGATCAAGGCGGAGCGCTTGCGCCTGCTCGATCTGATCAGCAAATACCGACAGCCCATCGGCCTGGCGGTCACTCTGCTGCTGTTCGCGATTGCGCTGATTGCCTGTCGTCATCTGTTGAGCGAGCTCGATCTGGATGCTCTGCACGACTCGATCCTCGACGTTCCGAAACCCGCATTGCTGGGCGCCCTGGGCGCAACCGTGGCGGGCTTCATCATTTTGCTGGGGTACGAATGGTCAGCCAGTCGCTACGCCGGCGTGAACCTGGCGCCACGCACCCTGGCCCTGGGAGGCTTCACCGCTTTCGCCATCGGGAATGCCATCGGTCTTTCGATGCTGTCGGGCGGCTCGGTTCGCTACCGCCTGTATGCACGTCATGGTCTGGGGGCCGCTGAGGTCGCCCACATGACATTGTTCGCCAGCCTCTCCCTGGGCTGCGCCTTGCCACCGCTCGCCGCACTGGCGACGCTCAGCGACCTTCCAGCGGCCTCCATTGCACTGGGCCTGTCCGAAGTCCTGCTGGGTTCGGTAGCCACGGCTGTATTACTGCTGTTTTCGGTACTGGCCATCGGCATCTACCGCCGCCGCCTGCCGGAACAACCCTACGCGGACAACCTGATGGTCAAGGTCGGCCGTCGTACCTTGCGCCTGCCGGGACGCCGCCTGACCTTCCTGCAACTGATCATTACCGCGCTGGACGTGGCCGCCGCCGCGACCGTGCTTTACCTGTTACTGCCGGAAGCACCGCCGTTCGGTGCGTTCCTGCTGGTCTATCTGCTGGCCTTGGCTGCTGGCGTTCTCAGCCATGTGCCGGGCGGTGTCGGCGTATTCGAAGCGATTTTGCTGGCGGCCTTCTCCGACAAACTCGGCGCCGCCCCACTGGCCGCTGCCCTGTTGCTGTATCGCCTGATCTACGTCGTCCTGCCGATGCTGGTGGCCTGCCTGTTGTTGCTGATCAACGAAGGTCAGCGCATCTTCCAGACCCGCCAGTCCTTGCGTGCAGCATCGGGCATGGCCGCACCGATTCTGGCTGTGCTGGTGTTTCTCTCCGGCGTGGTTCTGCTGTTCTCCGGCGCGACACCGGAAATCGACACTCGCCTGGAACACATCGGCTTTCTCATTCCCCATCGACTGGTTGATGCTTCGCACTTTGGTGCCAGCCTGATTGGCGTACTGTGCCTGCTACTGGCCCAGGGCCTGCGTCGTCGACTGTCGGCTGCCTGGATGCTGACCACCATTCTGTTGCTGGTGGGCGCCCTGCTTTCGCTGCTCAAGGGCTTCGACTGGGAAGAAGCCTGCCTGATGACCTTGACCGCAGCTTTACTGGGGGTTTTCCGGCGTTCGTTCTATCGCCCCAGCCGCCTGACAGAAGTGCCTTTCTCACCACTCTATCTAGTGTCGAGCCTGTGCGTGCTTGGCGCCTCCATGTGGCTGCTTCTGTTCGCCTATCAGGATGTTCCGTACAGCCATCAACTCTGGTGGCAATTCACCCTCGATGCCGATGCCCCTCGTGGCTTGCGTTCGCTGCTCGGTGCCGCCGTGTTGCTGGTGGTGGTTTCCCTGACCTGGCTGCTGCGTACCGCCCGTCCGGTCATCCATCTGCCGACCCCGGACGAACTGGAGCGCGCGAGCAAGATCCTGATGGCCTCGTCGCAACCGGATGGCGGCCTGGCCCTGACCGGCGACAAGGCACTGCTGTTTCACCCCAACGATCAAGCGTTCCTGATGTACGCCCGCCGCGGCCGCAGCCTGGTAGCGCTGTATGACCCGATCGGTCCGAGCCAGCAACGGGCGGAAATGATCTGGCAGTTCCGCGACCTGTGCGATATCCACCATGCGCGCCCCGTGTTCTATCAAGTGCGCGCGGAAAACCTGCCGTACTACATGGACATCGGCCTGACGGCGATCAAACTCGGCGAAGAAGCCAGGGTCGACCTGCACCGCTTTGATCTCGACGCCAAGGGCAAAGAGATGAAGGACCTGCGCTACACCTGGAACCGCGGCACACGGGATGGCCTGTCACTGGAGATCTTCGAGCCGGGCCAGGCGCCGATGGACGAGCTGAAGGTGATTTCCGATGCCTGGCTGACCGGCAAGAACGTACGCGAAAAAGGCTTCTCCCTCGGCCGCTTCAGTGATGACTACCTCAAGTACTTCCGCATTGCGGTCATCCGCTTCGAAGGACGTCCGGTGGCGTTCGCCAACCTGCTCGAGACCTACAGCCACGACCTGGCCAGCCTCGACCTGATGCGCGCCCACCCGGACGCCCCCAAACTGACCATGGAATTCATGATGGTCGGCTTGATTCAACATTATAAAAATCATGGTTACGGGCGCTTCAGCCTGGGCATGGTGCCGTTGTCGGGGCTGCAACCCCGTCGCGGCGCCCCCTTGACCCAGCGTCTGGGCTCGATGGTTTTCCGCCGTGGTGAGCAGCTCTACAACTTCCAAGGCTTGCGCCGCTTCAAAGACAAATTCCAGCCTGACTGGGAACCCCGTTATATGGCCGTGCCCGCCGGACTCGATCCGCTGGTTGCCCTGGCCGATACTGCTGCCCTGATCGCGGGCGGCTTGACTGGATTGGTGAAACGCTGATGATTCGACGCTCCTTGCGGTACGTTCTGGGCACACTGGTGGTGCTGGCCCTGATTCTCGGTGGTGGCTACTGGTACCTGAAACGCCCGGCACCGGAACCGACCCTCGAACAGCTGACCCCGGCCGACGGCACGGCCATGACCCGTGTCATCCCGGGCAACACGCCTCGCGCCCAGGTGCTGGTGGCGGTCACTGAGGAACAGAAGCTCAGCGACAATCAATTGATGACCCTGAGTCGCAGCGGTTCGGCGCAGATTGTCCAGGTAATCCTGCCCCAGGACTGTCTGCTGCAAAGCCGCGCCTTGCAATCGGGCTTGAGGGAACTCAAAGGCCCGGCAACCCTGGTCAGCGGTATCGGCCCAGGTGCGGTACTCGCCTGGCGCTGGTTGTCCGAGCAGAAAAATGACAATGCCCAAGCCGTCTCGGTCGACCTGGCCCTGGAAAAGGGTGGCTGCACTCACCTGCTACCGAAAAGCGCTTCTCACGGCCATTGGCTGGTGGCGTGGAACGACAACCCGGATGACACCAGTGCCGGCTTCGTGCGCGACCAACCCAACGCCGAAACCAGTATCAGTGACTACGACATCAACCTGCCGCAAGTGCTGAACAATGAACTGCGCAAGCTCCTGGTCGGTGGCGACAAGGCCTCCGGCGGGCTGCAGATTCCCGTGGTTGAAGTGCCGGCCGGCCAGGCCAAGGACACCGTGACCCTGTTCCTGTCCGGTGACGGTGGCTGGCGTGACCTCGACCGCGACGTGGCGGGCGAAATGGCGAAGATCGGCTACCCGGTGGTCGGCATCGACACCCTGCGCTACTACTGGCAGCACAAGAGCCCCGAGCAAAGCGCGCTGGACCTTGCCGAACTGATGCAGCACTACCGGCAGAAATGGGGCACCAAGCGCTTCATCCTCACCGGCTACTCGTTTGGTGCCGATGTGTTGCCTGCGATCTACAACCGCCTGGCAGAGTCCGAGCAGCAGCGTGTCGACGCGATCATCCTGCTGGCCTTCGCCCGCACCGGCAGCTTCGAAATCGAAGTCGAAGGCTGGCTTGGCAACGCCGGCAAAGAAGCCGCCACCGGCCCGGAAATGGCCAAGCTGCCCGCCGCCAAAGTGGTGTGCATCTACGGTGAAGAAGAAGTCAATGAAAGTGGCTGCACCGACAAGACCGCCGTGGGCGAAGCCATCAAGCTGCCTGGGGGTCACCACTTCGACGAGAACTACCCGGCCCTGGCCAAGCGCCTGGTGGACATCATCATAAAACGCCAGGCCAAGGACGAGGCAACAGCGCAGGAGTGATGTGAGCCGCGCAAACAAAAAAGCCCCTACCGCTACATAAGCGTGGGGGCTTTTTCATTTCACCAAGTACTGCATATCCTGTGTGTGTGTGCGAGCCTGCTCGCGAAAGCGATGGGTCAGTCAACATAGAAGTTAAATGTCAGTCCGCCTTCGCGAGCACGCTTGCACACAGCGGTATCCGCGCAAGGTTCATTCAATTGCCAGGCAACAAAAAGCCCCCGATACCGCGAGGCATCGGGGGCTGTTGATTCAGGCTTACATCTCGACCTGAGTACCCAGCTCAATCACCCGGTTCAGCGGCAGATTGAAGAAGCGCAGATTGCTGTTGGCGTTTTTCAACATGAAGGCGAACAGCGCCTCACGCCAGCGGGCCATGCCTTCGATTTTAGAGGCGATGACCGTCTCACGACTGAGGAAGTAGGTCGTGCGCATCGGACTGAAGTCCAGTTCATCCAGATGGCACAGCTTCAGCGCTTGCGGCACATCCGGCTCGTCGGTGAAACCGAAGTGCAGGATCACCCGGAAGAAACCCTCACCGTAGGAGTCGACCTCGAACCGGCGTGACGGCGGCACACGCGGGATATCCTCGTACACCACCGTCAATAGCACCACTTGCTCGTGCAACACCTGGTTATGCAACAGATTGTGCAGCAGGGCATGAGGCACGGCATCTGGCCGTGCGGTGAGGAATACAGCGGTACCCTGAACACGATGCGGCGGTTGTACGGCGATACTGCTGATGAAAATCGGCAGCGGCAAGCCACCTTCGTCCAGACGCTCCACCAGCAGCTCCTTACCGCGCTTCCAGGTGGTCATAAGAATGAAGAGTACGATCCCCGCCAAAACCGGGAACGCACCGCCTTGAATGATCTTCGGCACGTTGGCCGCAAAGAACAGTCCATCGACCAAAATGAAGCCGATCAGAATCGGTACTGCCAGCAATGGCGGCCACTTCCAGAGCAGGAGTATCACCGCCGCCACCAGAATACTGGTAATCAGCATGGTGCCGGTCACCGCTACGCCATAGGCCGAAGCCAGCGCCCCGGAGGACTCAAAGCCGATGACAAGCAGAATTACACCGACCATCAGCGCCCAGTTCACCGCCCCGATGTAAATCTGTCCCTGCTCGGCGCTGGAAGTGTGCTGAATGTGCATGCGTGGAATGTAGCCCAGCTGAATGGCCTGTCGAGTCAACGAGAAAGCACCGGAAATCACCGCTTGCGAAGCAATGACCGTTGCCAGAGTGGCCAGCACCACTAATGGCACCAACGCCCAATTAGGCGCCAACAGATAGAACGGGTTACGCGCCGCCTCAGGGTTTTCCAGCAACAAAGCGCCCTGACCGAAGTAGTTCAGCACCAGAGCCGGCAGCACCAGCGCCAACCAGGCGCGGGCAATCGGCTTGCGTCCGAAGTGGCCCATGTCGGCGTAAAGAGCTTCGGCACCGGTCAATGCCAGCACGACTGCGCCCAGGATCGCCACGCCCATGCCGGGATGCACGATAAAGAAACGCACGCCCCACATCGGGTTCAAGGCACTCAACACCTCTGGGTGCTTGATAATGCCGCTGATACCGAGAATGGCCAGCACCAGAAACCACGCCACCATGACGGGACCGAACAACTTGCCGATACGATCGGTGCCATGTTTCTGGATCAGGAACAACGCGACCAAAACCACCAGCGACATGGGCACGACCCAGCGCTCTAGTCCGTCGAACGCCAGTTCCAGACCTTCAACCGCTGACAATACAGAAATGGCAGGTGTGATCATGCTGTCGCCGTAGAACAGCGCCGCACCAATCAGCCCCAGAATCACCAGCACTGCACGCAACTTCGGGTAAGCGTGTGCGGCACGCCGGGCCAGCGCCGTCAGCGCCATGATCCCGCCCTCTCCCTGGTTGTCGGCACGCAATACGAACAGTACGTACTTGATCGTAACCACCCAGACCAACGACCAGAAAATCAATGCAAGAATCCCGAAGACCCCGTCCTGATTGACCGGTACTCCGTAATGCTCGGAAAAAACCTCTTTAAGGGTATACAACGGGCTTGTGCCGATGTCGCCGTAAACCACCCCGACTGCCGCGACCAGCATGCTCAACGGTTTTGCTACCGAATGTCCGGCATCTGCCGTCTGACTACTTGCCTGCCCCATCCAACACTCCCTACTTCTCAGACCCGGCTTCTTCGAATGAAGCACTATGCTTTGTCGTGCAGCATGCGCTGTTTTACTTCAGGTTACAGACGTTTTGTTGACTGTAAAAATTCGGTAAAGCCCAACGGCGCGAAGCATAGCGCAGCACTCGTCGTATTTCCCTGCATAAAGCTGGTCAAGTGCGCTTCCCATCGATAGAATTGCGCACTTTTTGATCAGAGGCGCGATAGAGCGTCCTTTTGTCGCCTTGCCGATCATGGCTGGAGGCGTCACAAAATACCGAGGTTAGACATGTCCACCACTCCTGCGCCGGCCAATCCAAAGGTTGGCTTCGTATCCCTGGGTTGCCCGAAAGCACTGGTCGACTCCGAGCGCATCCTCACCCAACTGCGGATGGAAGGCTATGACGTCGTGTCCACTTACCAGGACGCTGACGTAGTGGTGGTCAACACCTGCGGCTTCATCGATTCGGCCAAGGCGGAATCCCTGGAAGTAATCGGCGAAGCCATCAAGGAAAACGGCAAGGTCATCGTGACCGGCTGCATGGGCGTCGAAGAAGGCAACATCCGCAACGTGCACCCGAGCGTGCTGGCCGTGACTGGCCCGCAGCAGTACGAGCAAGTGGTCAACGCCGTGCATGAAGTCGTGCCGCCGCGTCAGGATCACAACCCGCTGATCGACCTGGTGCCGCCACAAGGCATCAAGCTGACCCCGCGCCACTACGCCTACCTGAAGATTTCCGAAGGCTGCAACCATAGCTGCAGCTTCTGCATCATCCCGTCGATGCGCGGCAAGCTGGTCAGCCGCCCGGTCGGTGACGTGCTCGACGAGGCCCAGCGCCTGGTCAAATCCGGCGTAAAAGAGCTGTTGGTGATCTCCCAGGACACCAGCGCCTACGGCGTCGACGTGAAATACCGCACCGGCTTCTGGAACGGCGCGCCAGTGAAAACCCGCATGACAGAACTCTGCGAGGCCCTCAGCACCCTGGGCGTCTGGGTTCGTCTGCACTACGTCTACCCGTATCCGCACGTTGACGAACTGATCCCGCTGATGGCCGCCGGCAAGATCCTTCCGTACCTGGACATCCCGTTCCAGCACGCCAGCCCGAAAGTGCTCAAGACGATGAAACGCCCGGCCTTCGAAGACAAGACCCTGGCGCGCATCAAGAACTGGCGCGAAATCTGCCCGGACCTGATTATCCGTTCGACCTTCATCGTCGGCTTCCCGGGCGAAACCGAGGAAGACTTCCAGTACCTGCTGAACTGGCTGACCGAAGCGCAACTCGACCGCGTCGGCTGCTTCCAGTATTCGCCGGTTGAAGGCGCTCCAGCCAACGACCTGGATCTGGAAGTCGTTCCGGACGAGGTCAAACAGGACCGCTGGGAGCGCTTCATGGCGCACCAGCAGGCGATCAGCTCGGCGCGCCTGCAACTGCGCATCGGCCGTGAAATCGAAGTGCTGGTCGATGAAGTCGACGAGCAAGGCGCCGTTGGCCGTTGCTTCTTCGATGCCCCGGAAATTGACGGCAACGTGTTCATCGACAATGGCAGCAACTTGAAGCCGGGCGACAAGGTCTGGTGCAAAGTGACTGACGCCGACGAATACGATCTGTGGGCTGAACAGATCTAAACGCCAAAAATACGAAAAGCCCCGCTCTCTTGACGAGATGCGGGGCTTTTTTACGGCTATCGTTTTATGAAGAACGGATTCTCATCTCATAATAGTCGGTTGAAAAAAGAAGGAGCAGTCAGGCATGCGCCAACATTCGGTCATCCATACGCCGAAACAGAGCGACTACGAAGAGCTGACACGGGTTTGGGAAGCTTCAGTGCGCGCGACCCACGACTTTCTTCCAGAGAGTTATATCGAATTGTTGAAGAACCTGGTGCTGACCCGTTACCTCGACGCGGTCATGCTGATCTGCACCAAAGACCCACGCCAGCGCATTACCGGATTTGCCGGTGTAGCGGCTGGCAAGATCGAAATGCTGTTCATCGACCCGGCGCATCGCGGTCAGGGCCTGGGCAAGCAGTTGTTGCGCTATGCCATGGAAAACCTTAACGCCGATGAACTGGACGTCAACGAACAGAACCCGCAAGCCATCGGCTTTTACTTCAAACAGGGCTTCGAAGTCATTGGTCGCTCAGAAGTCGACGGCATGGGGCAGCCGTATCCGTTGCTGCATATGCGGATGCGCCAAAACCACACACGTTCGCAACACGGCTGACACCGCACAAAACAACTGTAGGAGCTGGCTTGCCAGCGAAGAGACCCGAGAGCCTTGCAGCGATCAATCGGCCGCCTTAGTTGGCAAGCCAAATCCTACAAAAAGCCCCTGCGGCAAAATGGATCCGGGATTAACCGGCGCCAGGCAGGTACAATGCCCACCCCTTTTTTCTTGCGGCCCTGTCATGACTGACCCGATTCGACTCTCCAAACGCCTCATCGAACTCGTCGGCTGCTCCCGTCGGGAGGCTGAGCTGTTCATCGAGGGCGGCTGGGTGACCGTCGACGGCGAAGTCATCGATGAACCGCAGTTCAAGGTCGGCGACCAGAAAGTCGAGCTCGACAAGGACGCCAAGGCTACCGCGCCGGAGCCGGTGACCATCCTGCTCAATGTGCCCGCCGGCATGGACGCGGACACTGCCATGGCGACCATCAGCGCCGAAACCCTGAGCGAAGAACACCGCTACGGCAAACGCCCGCTCAAGGGTCACTTCCTGCGCCTGACCGCCAGCACCGACCTGCAGGCCAATGCGAGCGGCTTGCTGGTGTTCACCCAGGACTGGAAGATCCTGCGCAAACTCACCGCTGACGCGAGCAAGATCGAGCAGGAATACGTGGTCGAAGTCGAGGGCGACATGGTTGAGCACGGCCTCAATCGCTTGCAGCACGGCCTGACCTACAAGGGCAAGGAGCTGCCGCCTGTGAAGGCCAGCTGGCAAAACGAAAACCGCCTGCGGTTTGCCATGAAGAACCCGCAACCGGGCGTGATCGCCCTGTTCTGCCAGGCCGTCGGCCTGAAGGTCGTAGGCATCCGCCGCATCCGCATCGGCGGCGTGTCCATCGGCAAAGTGCCCTTGGGGCAATGGCGCTACCTGACCGGCAAAGAGAAGTTCTAAGACGCTCGCGCCGCCACACATTTCGGCGTCGCTGTTTTCTGCGACGCCCATAGCTGAATTATCAGGATTGCTCACATGATTCATAACGACGTACTGCGCAGCGTGCGCTACATGCTCGACATCAGCGACAAGAAAGTCATCGAGATCATCAAGCTTGGTGGCATGGACGTACCCTTGGCCGATCTGGTGAGCTACCTCGACAAAAAAGAGGAAGACGAAGAAGGCTTCGTACGCTGCCCCGATGAAGTCATGGCGCATTTCCTCGACGGCCTGGTGATCTTCAAGCGCGGCAAGGACGAAAGCCGTCCTCCGCAGCCGATCGAAGTGCCGGTGACCAACAACATCATCCTGAAAAAGCTGCGCGTGGCCTTCGAACTGAAAGAAGACGACATGCACGCGATCCTCAAGGCCGCCGAGTTCCCGGTGTCCAAACCCGAGTTGAGCGCCCTGTTCCGCAAGTTCGGCCACACCAACTATCGCCCGTGCGGCGACCAGTTGCTGCGCAACTTCCTCAAGGGCCTGACCCTGCGCGTACGCCCGCAGTAACTGCTCCGCCTGGAGCTGGCTTGCCAGCGAAGCCTTCAATAACGCCGCGTCGATCCAGTCGATACGCGTTATCGTTAGTGACCTTCGCTGGCAAACCAGCTCAGAGCCGAATGGCCCTCCATTCCGCTTGAAAATAGTGGCTCCGCTTCCAGCGGCTGACGACTAGGGTGTTAAGACCCTCAGCTCTCAGGACTCGCCATGCACCCCTACTTTTCCCTGCAAGGCCGCACCGCTCTGGTGACCGGCGGCACTCGTGGTATCGGCAAAATGATCGCCAAGGCGTACGTCGAGGCGGGCGCGACCGTGTACGTCTGTGCTCGCGAGGTCGAAGCCTGCCGGCAAACGGCTGATGAACTCGGCGCACTTGGACGCTGCCACGCAGTCGCCGCCAACCTGGCCACGGAAGAAGGCGTGCAGCAATTGGCCGCCCGCCTGAGCGAGCAGATCAGCCACCTCGATATCCTGGTGAACAACGCAGGCACCACCTGGGGTGCGCCATTGGAGAGTTACCCGGTCAAAGGCTGGGAAAAGGTCATGCAGCTCAATGTGACGTCAGTGTTCAACTGCATCCAGCAATTCCTGCCACTGCTGCGCAAGGCCGGCTCACCGGCGAATCCGGCACGGATCATCAACATTGGCTCAGTGGCGGGGATTTCCTCCTTCGGCGAACAGGCTTATGCCTATGGACCGAGCAAGGCGGCCCTGCATCAACTGTCGCGCATTCTGGCGCGGGAACTGGTGAGCCAGCACATCAACGTCAATGTGATCGCGCCGGGACGTTTTCCGAGCAAGATGACCCAGCACATCGGCAACGATGAGCAGGCATTGGCCGAAGATACGGCGTTGATTCCAATGAAGCGCTGGGGTCGGGAGGAAGAGATGGCGGCCCTGGCGATCAGTCTGGCAAGTACGGCGGGGGCCTACATGACCGGGAATATCATTCCGCTGGATGGCGGCTTCAGTCTCTGAAATGAGCGGTGCGGCCATCGCGGGCAAGCCTGCTCCCACAGGTTGTCTGTCGTATCCGAACCCTGCGACTGACACAAAACCTTGTGGGAGCGGGCAAGCCCGCGATGGCGAGTTGACAGTCACCACCGATACAAAGGTTGATCGGGTTATCATGCCTGCCCGCTCCCCGCCTCGATTTCAAACCATGACCTACAGCGTTTCTCCCATCGGCTTCGTGCGCTCCTGCTTCAAGGAGAAGTTCGCCATCCCGCGCCAACCCCAACTGGCCCCGGCCGCACGCGGCGTGCTGGAACTGGTGGCGCCATTCGATCAGGGCGACGCGGTGCAGGGTCTGGAGCAGGTCAGTCACGTCTGGCTGTTGTTCCTGTTTCATCAAGCCCTGGAAGACAAGCCACGGCTGAAGGTCCGCCCCCCGCGCCTCGGCGGCAACAAATCCATGGGGGTGTTTGCCACTCGCGCTACACACCGGCCCAATGGCATTGGCCAGTCCGTGGTCAAGCTGGACAAGGTCGAAGCCAATCGCTTGTGGATATCCGGCATCGACCTGTTGGACGGCACGCCGATTCTCGACATCAAGCCCTACGTGCCTTACGCCGATATCATCGACAGCGCCACCAATACCATCGCCAGCGCCGCCCCCCGGTTGATTGCCGTGCAGTGGACGGACACCGCGCTGCAACAGGCTCATGGGCATGCTCAGCGCCTTCAGGAGCCACTGATCGAGCTGATCGAGCAATGCCTGGCGCAAGATCCTCGCCCGGCTTACCAGTCGCCTGTACCGGAACGGGAGTACGGCGCGCAGTTCTGGGACCTGGATGTGCGTTGGCATTACCCGACACCGGAGCTGATCCGTGTGCTCGAAGTCATTCCTGCAAAGGGCTGAATGGCGGAAACGAAAAAGCCCGCATGACCTGACCAGGTCATGCGGGCTTTTCAGATGCGCTGCAAAACTACTGTAGGAGCAAGCCCGCTCGCGAAAAACCTGAGGACGCCTCGGGGCATCATGCTTCCCGCGTTAACGTTGACCTCCATCACGAGCTGGCTCGCTCCTACGGGTGACCTACGGTCACTTCTCGACGAACGCACGCTCGATCAGGTAATCACCCGGCTCACGCATCCGTGGCGATACTTTCAGGCCAAAGCTGTTCAGTACTTCGCTGGTCTCGTCGAGCATGCTCGGGCTGCCGCACAGCATGGCGCGGTCGTCCTGCGGGTTGATCGGTGGCAGACCGATGTCGCTGAACAGCTTGCCACTGCGCATCAGGTCGGTCAGGCGGCCTTCGTTCTCGAACGGCTCACGGGTCACGGTCGGGTAGTAGATCAGCTTGTCACGCAGCGCTTCGCCGAAGAACTCGTTCTGCGGCAGGTGCTCGGTGATGAACTCGCGGTAGGCGACTTCGTTGACGTAGCGTACGCCGTGGCACAGGATCACTTTTTCGAAGCGCTCGTAGGTTTCCGGATCCTGGATGACGCTCATGAACGGCGCCAGGCCGGTGCCGGTGCTGAGCAGGTACAAATGTTTGCCAGGCTTCAAGTCATCCAGTACCAGCGTGCCGGTAGGCTTCTTGCTGATGATGATCTCGTCGCCTTCCTTCAGGTGTTGCAACTGCGAAGTCAGCGGACCATCAGGTACCTTGATGCTGAAGAACTCGAGATGCTCTTCCCAGTTCGGGCTGGCAATCGAGTAAGCGCGCATAAGCGGGCGGCCATTGGGCTGTTGCAGGCCGATCATCACGAACTGACCGTTCTCGAAGCGCAGGCCCGGATCACGGGTGCACTTGAAGCTGAACAGAGTGTCATTCCAGTGATGAACACTGAGGACACGCTCGTGGTTCATGTTGCTCATGTACGGGGACTCCTGGAGATTTGTCTGCGCGCCCTGCGAAAAATAGCTGGCTTCGCACAATTGCATCGCATTCTAAAGGCAGCGACAATATCTGTTAAATGGATTATTAAGATAAGGGTTATCGGTTATATCGATATGCGATTTACTCTCCGTCAACTGCAAGTATTTGTCGCCGTCGCCCAGCAGGAAAGCGTGTCCCGTGCCGCGGGCCTGCTTAACCTCTCGCAATCGGCGGCGAGTACCTCGATCACCGAGCTGGAACGCCAGTCGAGCTGCCAATTGTTCGACCGCGCTGGCAAACGGCTAAGCCTCAACGCCCTTGGTAAACAGCTGCTGCCGCAAGCAGTGGCCATGCTCGACCAGGCCAAGGAAATCGAAGACCTGCTCAATGGCAAGTCCGGTTTCGGCTCATTGGCGGTAGGCGCAACCCTGACCATTGGCAATTACCTGGCAACCCTGCTGATCGGCGGCTTCATGCAACGCCACCCGGAAAGCCAAGTGAAGCTGCATGTGCAGAACACTGCCAACATCGTGCATCAAGTAGCCCACTATGAAATTGATCTGGGTCTGATCGAAGGCGATTGCAGCCATCCGGACATCGAAGTGCAAAGCTGGGTCGAAGATGAACTGGTGGTGTTCTGCGCGCCCCAGCATGCATTGGCCAAACGCGGCACGGCGACCATGGATGAGTTGAGCCACGAAGCCTGGATTTTGCGCGAGCAGGGTTCGGGCACGCGACTGACCTTCGATCAGGCCATGCGCCATCACCGAAGCGCGCTGAACATACGCCTGGAGCTGGAGCACACCGAAGCGATCAAACGCGCCGTGGAGTCCGGACTGGGGATCGGTTGTATCTCGCGGCTGGCGCTACGGGATGCGTTCCGGCGCGGCAGCCTCGTACCGGTGGAGACACCGGATCTGGACCTGGCGCGACAGTTTTATTTCATCTGGCACAAACAGAAGTATCAGACATCGGCAATGCGTGAGTTCCTCGATCTGTGCCGCGCCTTCACCGCCGGGGTTCAGCGCAGCGACGAGATCGTACTGCCGACGATTGCTTAAAGCAGAATCACTGCCCACACCAGCGCGATCATGCTCAATGCCACGAGTTGCGCGGCACTGCCCATGTCCTTGGCGTTTTTCGACAATGGGTGCAATTCAAGGGAAATACGGTCGATGGCCGCTTCCACCGCCGAATTGAGCAACTCGACAATCAAGGCCAGCAGACAGACTGCAATCAACAGCGCCCGCTCG
Source organism: Pseudomonas sp. TE12234 (assembly GCF_054061835.1). NCBI lineage: Bacteria > Pseudomonadati > Pseudomonadota > Gammaproteobacteria > Pseudomonadales > Pseudomonadaceae > Pseudomonas > Pseudomonas sp. TE12234. The sequence goes on along the minus strand of NZ_JBSSEP010000010.1, from coordinate 11,307 downwards.
ACACGGCTTACGCTCAGGAAAAAAGACAGCGGAATCAGGACGACGTTGAGCAGTACCAGTTGCCGAAAAGCCGCTTCGCCGGTGAAGGCTGCGCGTAGACCGTCCAGAGAATAACCAGAGGCGTTGAGGATGCGTTTCAGGCCGGTCTGGCCTTTGAAAGGTGACATAGGGTATGCAACTGACCAAAAAAGAAGTGGGAAAGCTAGATTAGCCACAGTCAAAAAAGCGTGAAGACGCCTTTCCTTAATGGCTCGGAATTGACTCAAGTTGTTGCAGAAGCAGCGCGGCCTGGGTTCGGGTCCGGACATTCAGTTTACGGAAAATCGCGGTTACGTGAGCTTTGATCGTCGCCTCGGAAACACTCAGCTCGTAAGCGATCTGCTTGTTCAGCAGCCCTTCACAGACCATGGTCAACACGCGAAACTGCTGCGGCGTCAGGCTCGCAAGGCCCTCACTGGCCGCCTTTGCCTCATCGGAAACACTGACGGCCTCGAACGCTTGCGGTGGCCAGTAAACATCGCCATCCAGGACCACTCGCACGGCTTTCTGGATCACGCTCAGGTCACTGGACTTGGGGATGAAGCCACTGGCGCCAAATTCACGGGACTTGACCATGATCGTGGCTTCTTCCTGAGCCGAGACCATGACCACCGGAATTTGCGGATACTGACCGCGCAACAATACAAGCCCGGAAAAACCGTAAGCACCCGGCATGTTCAGATCCAGCAACACCAGATCCCAATCAGCCTTTTCTGTCAGACGGGTTTCCAGCTCGGCAATGCTCGCCACTTCGACAAGACGGACATCCGGGCCAAGACCCAGCGTCAACGCTTGATGCAAGGCCGAACGAAAAAGCGGGTGGTCATCGGCAATCAGGATTTCGTATGTGGCCATTTTCAAATGATCCTGTTCTTCAAACACTCAAGGTGCAGCCACGGAGCCGCACCAGCAGGGCACGTTCAACGCCAATCACGTGGCTCTCACGTTAAAGAAACGGCGTATGAATCCTTGGCCGCGCCCCAATCGGCGCCAAGCATGCCCAGCGTAGCCGGGGTGGTCAAGGTGCATGGCCCGGACAGTTCTTTGCAGTATGGGCGACAATCAGTTCATTGAGGCGGCACTACCCTGCACGAACGGCATCAACTCGGCGTGCGCCGGTGTTTCAACGTTCATCTCAAGCTGACGCTTGGCATCAAGGTAATGCTGGCTGAACACGTCGAAATAAGCGTCCAGTGCCGATGCAGCCTGCACATCGCCTGCAAGATCGAGGCACAACGCCGCGACTTCCGCGGTGCACAGGTGTTCGCTCCGGGTAGAGCGGCGCAATTGATAGCGGGAGAGTTTTTCCGGCAGCAGGCTGAGGATCGGCAATGCGTCGAAGTAGGGACTTTTGCGAAAAATCTTGCGTGCTTCGGTCCAGGTCGCGTCGAGCAATATGAACAGCGGCCGCTTGGTGCTATCAAGCGTCACGCTGTGGGTTACCCGCTCAGGCGCGACGTATTCGCCCGGGAACACCAGGTAAGGCTGCCATTGCGGGTCGGACAGCAATGCCAAAAGCTCTGGGTCGACCTCGGTGCGCGACCAGATGAACGCGTGATTGTCACGAACCACATCGGCAATCAACCAGCCGGTATTGCTCGGCTTGAACACTTCCTTGTTCGTCATGATCAGGCACACACCCGAGCGGGTTTCCACCAGCGGACGCCACGCGCACAAGCAATGGCTCTCGATCACACGACAGGCACGGCAACGGGTCGCCCGCCAGCCACGGGCCTGAATCGGCTTGATGCCTTCTTCTTCGCGCTGATCGCGCAAGCGGGCTACGGCGTTAGGAGCATGGCTCATCGCGTGCAACGCCGAAAAAATGGGGAAATCGACACGTACAATTCTCGGCAAGGCAATAAAAGTCGGCAGTTTAACAGAGCGATGAGCGCAATCCTGTACCGTCCCGACCACCTCCCCTATAATTCACCGCCACTGAACGCACAGTCACGTGACTGGTCGAAGCACTCAGTCACTGAATCAGGAGAGTTTCATGCTGCGCCTTATCGTTCCCACCGCTGCCATTTTGCTGGCGGCGTCCTTCAATGCCCAGGCTGCGTCCCTGAGTGAACAGAATCTGAACAAAGAGCTGCAGAACGTCGCCACCCAAAGCAGTGTTGGCACTCCACGGGCGATCAATGAAGACATTCTCGATCAGGGCTATACCGTCGAGGGAACGACGCTGATTAACCATCTGAGCGTACAAAGCAGCCACGCCAACAAGATGCGCGCCGATCCAAAAGCCGTGTATTTCCAACTCGGTGCCGCGGTATGCAACAACCCGTCGTACCGCAAGCTGATGGCCAAAGGTGCAACCATGCGTTACGACTTCACCGAAGTGAAGACCAATCGCGCGGTCGGCTCTGCCAGCTACCAGGAATCGGATTGCCCGAAAGCCCCTCAGAAGAAAAAGTAATCAGTGAGACTTGGCGCGCCGCTGTTCATCTTCGGCGCGCAATTCCGCCACCAACGCCTGCAAGTAACGTGAACGCCGCTCCGCGTCCATAAGACGCCGGCAGCACTCCTCCTCAAGACTTAGATGATTGGTCTCGGCTGATGACTTCAGCAATCGATACAGTTGCGTATCGATCTCTATTTCCAGAATGACTCTGGCCATGGCTCCCGCCTCCTTGCTCCTCGCTCTTTTGAGCGACAAATCCTTAAACCGCTCGTACCGTGCGCCTACCCTTGACGCCAAGTTGTCGTGATACACCTGTAGGTTAGTTAATCAGAATGCTGCTCCTTGGGCGTACCTTCAGACGAGTGGTGAAACCACCTCGCAAATCGTCAATAAGCGGTTGCCAGGAAAGACTTTGCGGCGCAATGATCAAGGCAGCGAAAATTTCCGCGAGGGTCTAAATTTCAACGTATCCACAATCACTTTTTCAGGGCAGGAAAGGGGCCGCCCGTAACGTGTTGCGTTGTGCGAACGTTTCTTCAATCCAAGGAAAAACAGAACCTCTATGGATGACCCGCCAATCATTCGGGTTATGTGGATCGCCCAGGCATGGGCTTGGGCAGACAACGACACAAGAGGTGTCGTGGTGGCGACGAACGAATTCGTCGCTACCGAAGGTTCTGTGCAGAAGGAGAAGTTGAATGCCTTACCAACCGAATGACCTCTTGAGCCGTCATTTTGAACAAAGCGGCCACGACCTCATCAACAAGGTCGAAGAACAACTCAACCTGGTCTCACCCAACAGCCCGAATATTCCGATTTACCGCGACATGATCCTGACCGTGCTGCGCATGGCCCAGGAAGACCACAACCGCTGGAATGCCAAAATCACCCTTCAAACCCTGCGCGAACTGGAGCAGGCCTTCCGCGTACTGGAGCAGTTCAAAGGACGGCGTAAAGTCACTGTTTTCGGCTCGGCCCGTACGCCTATAGAGCATCCGCTGTACGGAATGGCCCGTGAACTCGGCGCCGCACTGGCCCGCTCAGATCTGATGGTTATCACCGGTGCCGGTGGCGGTATCATGGCCGCAGCCCATGAAGGGGCTGGCCTGACACACAGCCTGGGCTTCAACATCACTCTGCCCTTCGAACAACACGCCAACCCGACCGTCAACGGCACCACCAACCTGCTGCCCTTCCACTTCTTCTTCACGCGCAAACTGTTCTTCGTCAAGGAAGCCGACGCGCTGGTGCTATGCCCAGGTGGCTTTGGCACGCTGGATGAAGCACTGGAAGTACTGACGCTGATCCAGACCGGAAAAACGCCATTGGTGCCGGTCGTGCTGCTGGACGCTCCCGGCGGCAAATTCTGGCAGGTCGCGTTAGACTTCATTCACCAGCAATTGGTGGAAAACCGCTACATCCTGCCCACTGATATGAAACTGGTGAAACTGGTCTACTGCGTCGATGAAGCGGTAGAGCACATCAACCAGTTCTACAGCAACTTCCACTCCAGCCGCTGGCTCAAGCATCAATTCCTGATTCGCATGAATCACACACTCAGTGACCGGGCACTCGAACACATGCAAGTGGCGTTCGCCGATCTTTGCCTGAGCGATCATTTCCATCAACACGTCTACAGCAGCGAGGAACATGACGAAGCCGAGTTCAGTCATCTGGCAAGACTGGCATTCAACTTCAATGCCCGTGATCATGGCCGGCTGCGAGAACTGGTGGATTACATCAATCTGCCGGAAAACTGGGCGCAGTCCCAACCTCAGGTGCAACAGCACACTCGTGAAACGTCAAAGGTTATCTGAGGCATAAAAAAACGGCCCGCTATGCAATAGCGAGCCGTTTCAGTCAATCATCCATCCCTCGGCCACTGAACAAGCGGCTGATCATTTCCATGGAGTACCCCCGATACGCCAGGAACCTGCCTTGTTTGGCACGCTCTCGGGTGTCGATTGGCAAATGCCCGGAAAACTTGCGCCGCCAGGTGTCTTCCAGATGTACCTGCCAGTCGATTCCGCTCTCGCGCAACGCAAGGTCGATATCGCTGCGCTGCAGGCCACGCTGGCTCAACTCTTCGCGAATGCGCATGGGACCGTAACCGGAGCGAGCTCGGTAGGAAACGAAGCTTTCGAGATAACGGGATTCAGATAACAGCCCCTCTTCCGTCAATCGGTCGAGTGCTGTTTCGATCATTTCAGGGAGAGCGCCGCGCTGACGCAGCTTGCGCGTCAGCTCTACTCGACCATGCTCGCGACGTGCGAGCAGGTCCATTGCGGTTCGCCGCACCGCGACGAGGGTATCGAGTACGGCGGTCATCGGTTCTATCAGATATCAGCGTCAGCCAGGTCATCTTCAGTCTCTTTGACTGGCGAAGCCTTGACGTCCGGCGCTGGGGTCAGCAGTTTGTCGCGAAGTTGTTTCTCAAGGGCCGCAGCAACTTCCGGGTTATCCGCCAGGAACTTGGCCGAGTTGGCTTTACCCTGACCGATCTTGGTGCCGTTGTAGGCATACCATGCACCGGATTTTTCAACGAAACCGTGCAAAACACCCAGGTCGATCATCTCGCCATTGAGGTAGATGCCCTTGCCGTAAAGAATCTGGAACTCGGCCTGCCGGAACGGCGAAGCCACCTTGTTCTTCACAACCTTGACGCGGGTCTCGCTACCAACGACTTCGTCACCTTCTTTCACTGCGCCAGTACGGCGGATATCCAGACGAACCGAAGCATAGAATTTCAGTGCGTTACCACCCGTGGTAGTTTCCGGGCTGCCGAACATCACGCCGATTTTCATACGGATCTGGTTGATGAAGATCACCAGGCAGTTGGCGTTCTTGATGTTACCAGTGATCTTACGCAGCGCCTGGGACATCAGACGGGCTTGCAAGCCCACGTGCATGTCACCCATTTCGCCTTCGATTTCTGCTTTTGGCACCAGCGCCGCCACGGAGTCGACGATGATCACGTCAACGGCATTGGAACGCACCAGCATGTCGGTGATTTCCAGTGCTTGCTCGCCGGTGTCCGGCTGGGAAACCAGCAGGTCGTCGACGTTGACGCCCAGCTTGCCGGCATATTCAGGATCGAGGGCGTGTTCAGCATCGACGAATGCGCACGTCGCGCCAGCTTTTTGAGCCTGGGCGATCACGGACAAGGTCAGTGTGGTTTTACCGGAAGATTCAGGACCGTAGATTTCAACAATACGGCCTTTTGGCAGACCGCCAATGCCCAGTGCGATATCCAGACCCAAAGAGCCGGTGGAGATGGATGGGATCGCCTGACGGTCCTGATCGCCCATACGCATTACGGCACCCTTGCCGAATTGACGTTCGATCTGACCCAGGGCCGCAGCCAAGGCTTTCTTCTTGTTGTCGTCCATTAAAGTCCTCACGTAATCAATAAGGCCTGACGGCCAACACCTGTATAAGTAGACAGTATTATTCCACAGCGTTCGAGGATCGCCTACCCCTGATTTGAGATTTCTCCGGCGGCATGTCGCAGCAGCCCCTCTAGCGCGGCCTTCACCGTTTGTCGGCGAACTTCATCGCGGTTGCCCGGGAAGTGTTGCAATTCACTGAACACTTGCTCGCCCACGCCCCAGGCCAGCCATACGGTGCCCACTGGTTTGCCTGGCGAGCCGCCGTCCGGCCCGGCGATGCCGCTGACCGCCACGGCAAAACGCGCATGGCTTTTTTCCTGTGCGCCACGGACCATGGCTTCGACGACCTCGCGACTGACCGCCCCCACTGTTGAAAACAACTCGGCAGGGACATTCAACTGCTGGGTCTTCTGGCGGTTGGAGTAAGTAACGTAACCCGCCTCGAACCATGCCGAACTGCCCGGGATCCGGGTTATCGCTTCGGAAATTCCGCCGCCCGTACAGGACTCTGCTGCGGTGACATGGGCGTTGAGAACCTGCAAGCGTCTGCCGAGTTCGGCGGCCAGTTGTGTGATTTCTTTCACAGTCATCTCCTGATCGGGCGGAATGAGACCTACCGTACACGAGCGAACCATGCTTGCAAGTTACGGAGTCGATCGAAATGTTAGCGAGCACGCGCTCTGAGATAGGTACGACTCATGACCGACCCGCGCAAGAAACGCAGTCACGCGTTTGGGTGTATCGACGGGATTCATTGTTGGTCCGGACGGGAATCTCGGGGCGGCATTTCACAAATGCCAATCCGCCTGGCCGCCCAACGCTCATAAAGACCGATCGCCACGTCCGCACCAGCCATCGCGGTGAGGCACCCGAAGGCGCCTGCGACCCAGATCGACAGGCCGGCGGCATACAACAGCATGATCGCCGAGACCCCGCCGACCATACAGGCCCCGGAGCGCAGGACCAGCCGTCGCAGCAGCGTCCAGCCACGAGCGCCATCCTTGTCGGCGCGCCACATTTCACCTGACAGCCCACCCACTAAGGCAAGCACGATGACCAGCCAGATTGGCATGTCCAACAACGCTTGTTGCTCAATTGTCATGTCACGCCTCCTGGGGTAATTGATGGGCGATGTGCAAGTGCACTTAACCATTACGCAGCCTTACTTTAGATACGCAGAGAACTTCGGTTAGATCTGCTTTATAGAACGCCTTGACAGCAAATTTATGCATCAATGCATATTCAGTCAATGGCGAAATGCATTTGCTCATACATTAAAAATGCACCAGCGCACAAAAAGCGCCCATAAACAGGGATGCCGGGCCTTTTGGCAGGCGAAAAAAAAACCCGCCTGATGACGGGTTCATCTGACAGTGACAAGATTATCGGGCGTACATGCCCCACCAGAAGACATGACCGAGGATGACGATTTGCTCCTCCTGGATTTCCTGGAAGGTGTAGTCCTCGTCCGGGTGCTCTTCGCGATTGAAGCTGCGCAGGCGAATTCCGGTAGGCAGGCGATAAAGCTGTTTCACCCGCAGTTGACCGTTGTGGTTGATGGCATAGAGGTCGCCATCGACGATGTCGCCAATCCCGCACTTGCCGGCATTGACCCCGACCGTGGCGCCGTCGCGCAGCACAGGCAGCATGCTATTGCCACGCACGGTCACGCATTTGGCCTGGTCGAATTGCACACCGTTATGGCGCAAGCTGCGCTTGCCGAAGCGCAGACTAGAGCGCTCACTCTCTTCGATGACGAATCTTCCCGATCCCGCAGCCAATTCAACTTCTCGAAGAAAGGGGACCGACACCTCGTCGTCATCGACAGGGGTATCGTCGTCCCACAGACTGATGTCCTTGAGTTCAGGATGCAATTCATCGCGTCTCCCATGGTAGGCCGACGCGACATCTGCGCGACCGCGCAACTGATCGGTGCTCACGGCGAAGTACTCGGCGATCTTCGAGATGTGTTTATCCGACGGGTCGACGATCTTCCCGCTGAGGATCCGCGAGAGGGTGGATTGAGGCACGCCAGTGCGACGGTAAAGCTCCGTGGGGGAGATCCCGTGCTGGTCGAGCAGTGCTCTTAAGACGGTAGAAACGTTGCGTTTTTGCATACCACACATAGTGCTTGTTCTGTTCCCGGAAGACAAATGCATAATTGCATAAATCAGTAGAAGCAAGCCGCGAGGCGTTCATGCCTGCGTCCGGCGGACCGCCCATGTTAATCTTGCGCCCATTGCGGAAAAGCCCGGCGATTGCCCCGCTTTTGCCCCACACCTTTCAATGAGTTTTCCGATTCCCGATGAATAAAGCCCTTTCCGACCTGTCCTCCCACACGCCGATGATGCAGCAGTACTGGCGCCTGAAGAACCAGCACCCTGATCAGTTGATGTTCTACCGCATGGGCGACTTCTACGAGATCTTCTATGAAGACGCGAAGAAGGCCGCCAAGCTGCTGGACATCACCCTGACCGCCCGCGGGCAGTCGGCCGGGCAAGCGATTCCGATGTGCGGGATTCCTTACCACGCCGTCGAAGGTTATTTGGCGAAATTGGTGAAGCTTGGCGAGTCGGTGGTGATCTGTGAACAGGTTGGCGACCCGGCGACCAGCAAAGGGCCGGTGGATCGCCAGGTTGTACGGATCATCACGCCGGGGACAGTGAGCGACGAAGCGCTGCTGGATGAGCGTCGAGACAACCTGATCGCCGCGGTACTGGGTGACGAACGTCTGTTCGGTCTGGCGGTGCTGGACATCACCAGCGGCAACTTCAGTGTGCTGGAAATCAAAGGTTGGGAAAACCTGCTGGCGGAACTGGAGCGGGTCAACCCGGTGGAGCTTTTGATACCGGATGACTGGCCGAAAGACCTTCCGGCGGAAAAACGTCGTGGGGTGCGTCGCCGTGCGCCGTGGGATTTCGAGCGTGATTCGGCGCTGAAAAGTCTTTGCCAGCAATTCGCTACCCAGGATCTGAAAGGCTTCGGTTGCGAAAACCTGACCCTGGCCATCGGCGCCGCCGGTTGCCTGCTGGCTTACGCGAAAGAAACCCAGCGCACCGCACTCCCACACCTGCGCAGCTTGCGTCATGAACGCCTGGACGACACCGTCGTACTCGACGGCGCAAGCCGGCGCAACCTGGAGTTGGACACCAACCTGGCCGGCGGTCGTGACAACACTCTGCAATCGGTGGTCGACCGTTGCCAGACGGCCATGGGCAGCCGCCTTCTGACCCGTTGGCTGAACCGCCCGCTACGCGACCTCACGGTATTGCTGGCCCGCCAGACGTCGATCACCTGCCTGCTCGACGGCTATCGTTTCGAGAAGCTGCAACCGCAGCTCAAGGAAATCGGCGACATCGAGCGAATTCTCGCGCGAATCGGCCTGCGCAACGCTCGCCCGCGTGACCTTGCGCGATTGCGCGACGCCCTCGGTGCACTGCCGCAATTGCAAGTGGCGATGACTGAGCTTGAAGCCCCGCACATTATCCAACTGGCCAAGACCACCAGTACCTACCCGGAATTGGCGGCATTGCTGGAAAAAGCCATCATCGACAATCCGCCAGCAGTGATTCGCGATGGCGGTGTATTGAAGACCGGTTACGACAGTGAGCTCGATGAACTGCAATCACTCAGCGAGAACGCCGGGCAGTTCCTGATTGACCTCGAAGCACGAGAAAAGGCCCGCACCGGCCTCTCGCACCTGAAAGTTGGCTACAACCGCATTCACGGTTACTTCATCGAACTGCCAAGCAAGCAGGCCGAATCAGCACCGGCTGACTACATCCGCCGCCAGACGCTCAAAGGCGCCGAACGCTTCATTACACCGGAACTGAAAGCCTTCGAAGACAAGGCGCTTTCGGCCAAGAGCCGTGCCCTGGCGCGGGAAAAAATGCTCTACGAAGCGCTGCTCGAAGACCTGATTACACAGTTGCCACCGCTGCAGGATACCGCTTCGGCGCTAGCCGAGCTGGACGTGTTGAGCAACCTGGCCGAGCGCGCATTGAACCTCGACCTGAACTGCCCGCGCTTCGTCAGCGAGCCGTGCATGCGCATCACCCAGGGGCGCCATCCCGTGGTTGAGCAAGTCCTGACCACCCCGTTTGTCGCCAACGACCTGAGCCTGGACGATAGCACTCGGATGCTGGTGATTACCGGTCCGAACATGGGCGGTAAATCCACCTATATGCGACAAACCGCGCTGATCGTGCTGCTGGCACACATCGGCAGCTTCGTGCCGGCGGCCAGTTGTGAGCTGTCCCTGGTCGACCGCATATTCACCCGGATCGGCTCCAGTGACGATCTGGCGGGCGGACGTTCGACTTTCATGGTCGAAATGAGCGAAACCGCCAACATCCTGCACAACGCCACCGAGCGCAGCCTGGTGCTGATGGATGAAGTCGGGCGTGGCACCAGTACTTTCGATGGTCTCTCCCTGGCGTGGGCGGCAGCGGAGCGCCTGGCGCACCTGCGGGCCTATACCCTGTTCGCCACCCACTACTTTGAACTGACGGTCCTGCCGGAAGCCCAGCCGTTGGTGGCCAACGTGCACCTCAATGCCACCGAGCACAATGAACGTATCGTTTTCCTGCACCACGTCTTGCCGGGGCCTGCCAGCCAAAGCTATGGCCTGGCGGTTGCGCAACTGGCCGGCGTGCCGAATGAAGTGATCTTGCGTGCCCGAGAGCATTTGAGCCGCCTGGAAGATACCGCTCTGCCGCATGAGGCGCCCAAGCCCGCCAAAGGCAAGCCGGCCACGCCGCAACAAAGCGATATGTTCGCCAGCCTGCCCCATCCGGTACTGGATGAACTGGCAAAACTCGATCTGGATGACATGACGCCGCGTCGCGCGCTCGAAATGCTCTATACACTAAAGACACGGATCTAACGCATAAGCTTGCAAGCTGTTAGAATCTCGCGCGGTTTGGGATGCTGCAGGCTATAGCCTGGCCTGCAGACTATCGCTCTCGAACCTGGCGACCCCAACGTGAAGGGGCTCCGCTGCCGCCGCCTGAGGAGAAAATTAGAAATGACCTTCGTCGTCACCGACAACTGCATCAAGTGCAAGTACACCGACTGCGTAGAAGTGTGTCCGGTGGACTGCTTTTACGAAGGCCCGAATTTCCTGGTGATTCACCCGGATGAGTGCATCGACTGCGCACTGTGCGAACCCGAATGCCCTGCCGTGGCCATCTTCTCCGAAGATGAAGTCCCGGAAGAGATGCAGGAATTCATTCAGCTCAACGTTGAGCTGGCTGAAATCTGGCCTAACATCACCGAGAAGAAAGAATCGTTGCCCGATGCCGAAGAGTGGGATGGCGTCAAAGGCAAGATCAAAGATCTCGAACGCTGATTACCCCCGCGTTTACGAAAAGGCCCCTTGCAGACTGTGTGAAAACCTAGCAATCTGCGCAGCGCTCAAAGAAAATGCTCCGTATCGAAAGATACGGAGCATTTTTCGTTATGGCCTACATCCAG